>CALXFF010000025.1 GCA_944387525.1 uncultured Clostridia bacterium
TCAACAGCTATATTGGCTGTTTTTCCTGTAACATGATTACCTTCAACAAGCAATATACACTCATTACTATCTATATTGGCATTTTTAACATAATCTAGTCCTATTTTCTTATCTATATCATGTGTTTCGTGATTATGTTTTAATTGAATTGGTAACATATCAATAACATCAAATAAATGTGACAATATTATTGCTGGAATTCCTCCACCTCGCATAATCGGAACAATATATTTTATTTTAAGATTAGTTTTAATTAAATAATTGTTTACCTCTTTATAAATTTTATTAATAAAATTATCTATTCTGTCCCAAGAAATTAAATCTAAATCTTTTTCAGTATATATGTATTTCATTATTTTTTCCTCCAATTATATTTCTTTTGAAATATTTAAATAATACTCCAAAATTCTTCTATCTCTTAAGACAACAAATTTTGTACTATAAATAGATTCATATTTTGATGCAACTAATTTATCAAAACATTCTGTTATAAGTTCTAGTGCCTTTTCAGGAGTTTCCCACAACAATTTAGCTCCTTCATCTTTTTCTTTCTCTGTTAGATTTAATTTATTAGTATCTTTTAGAACTTTACCTACATACACATAGGAAATCTGTTTAAAATTATTTAGAGACTTATATTCCTCTGTTGTTCCTAAAGTTTCTATTATTTCTACTTTGCAACCAGTTTCTTCTAATACTTCTCTTTTAAATGCTTCCTCTGGCTTTTCTTCTCCTTCTAATCCTCCACCAGGTAATTTATACTCGTTTTTATTACTTTTATTAAATATAGCAATTTTTCCATCTTCTCTTATAACAATACCTCTTGCTCCTAATCTTAATTTGGGATTTTCCATATTAATAGTTTTTTCTCCAATATCTTCGTCTGTTATCTTACATATTAATTCCATATTCTTACACTCCTAACTCTCTAGCCACACTATATCACAAATTTACATTTTCCTCAACCAATTTGCTAAAATTACACTAAATATATTGGATTTTGAACAAAAAATAAAGCACCTATTACAAGGCACTTTACTTAGGATTCTCTTTAACTTTTAAATTTTATTTTAATAAATTCATATGTTCATCAACATTCAACCATATCATATGGTGTGCTGACCATAGATATATAATCTCTGTAATTCTCTCACAGCAACTATTATATCAATTTCAATAATTTATTTTATATGTTTCCACACTCCATATCTAAAACAACCTTAACATGAATTTCATTATTTTGTACTTTTTCTAGTCCAAATCTACCTCTTTTACGAAACATTATTGTATCTTAAAAGCTAGTAAATTCAAGCACTACTGGCAATTCTTCAACTCTAGCAACGTACAGACTTCCACATGGCTCGTAAAAGGAAACATATCAACAGGTTTAATGCTCTTTAATTCATACACCCCCTCAAACTTAGCCAAATCTCTAACCAAAGTCGCAGGATTACAACTAATATAAACCATTTTCTTAGGATGAATTTTCATAATATTATCTATACTTTTATTATCCAATCCTTTTCTCGGAGGGTCAACCATAACCACATCTGGAACTACTCCCTTTTCATTTATCAACTCATCTAGCACATCTTCAACGTCACCTGCTAAAAACTCTACATTATTAACACCATTATTCAAAGCATTTTCTTTTGCATCTTTAACTGCATCTTCAACAATTTCTATACCATACACTTTTTTAGCATATTTAGCCATAAATAAAGAAATTGTTCCAATTCCACAATATAAGTCAAAAACGATGTCATTTTTATCTATTTTAGCTGCTTCTACACCTAAATTATATAACTTTTCTGCCTGAACTGGATTTACTTGATAAAATGAAAGTGGAGATATTTTAAATTTATATTCTCCCAAAATGTCTTCAATATATCCATTACCATATAAATCAACATTTTCTTTTCCCATTATCACATTTGTATTTTTTGTATTAATATTTTTTACAATTGTTTTAACCTCTGGGAAGTTTCCTAATATTTCTTTTACTAATTCTTGCTCTTTTGGAATTATATTTCCATTTATAACTAATACACACATTATTTCATTTGTCTTAATTCCTATTTTAGTAACAATGTGTCTTATAAGTCCTTTTCCTGTTTTTTCATCATATATGCTAATATTATTTTTAACAATCCATTCAAATACAAACTTTGCTAATTTTTCACTTTTCTCATTTTGTATCAAACATTTTTGAATTGGGATAATTTCATGTGTTCTATTAGCAAAAACTCCAATTTGTGGATTTCCGTTCTTATCCATTCCAACTGGATATTGTGCTTTATTTCTATAAAAATATGGATTTTCCATCCCAAGTGTTTCTTGTACTTCAATTTTTGTTTTCAAACTCTTATTTACTAAACTTTGAACTGCATTTTGCTTCATTTTTAATGTTTGTTTATATTTAATATGTCTTAAATTACAGCCTCCACATCTTTTATATGTACTACAATCACTTTCTGTTCGATATTCTGATTTTTTTATAATTTCTAATACTTTTCCAAAAGCATGAGAAGATAATACCTTAACAATTAATACTTTTACTTTTTCTCCTTTTATACTATTTGGAACAAATATTGTAAAATTATCAATCTTGGCAATACCTTCTCCTTCAAATCCGTTGTCTATAATATCAACAATATATTCTTGATTTTTCTTTATTGGTGCTTCCATTATCTCTCCTCATTTTAAACTAATTGTTTTTTCATTTCTAAAGACACTTTTTCTTTTAATTTTTGGGCTCTTCCTTTTGTATTCACTCCATCTTTACCTTCAATAGGTTTTAATATTTTTACTGTTACATCCTTTTTAGTTTTAAATATTCTTCTATATCCAGTTGGCTCTCTAAATGTAAATACAATAGGTATAATTGGAACATCATTCCTTACTGCTAAATCAAATGCTCCATTTTTAAATTTTCTAATTTTATTGCAATATGGCCATAATGCCGCTTCTGGATAAACGTGAATTATATTTCCTTCTTTTAATGTTTTATCCATTTCTTTTATAAAATATTTTAGATTCTCAATACTTTTTGGTATTGGAATTGCTCTCAAATATTTTATCAATTTTCTTACAAAAGGAATTTTAAAACTTTCTTCTTGTGTTGTATAATATACTTTTCTCCTTCCAAAAGCTAAACCCACCATTGCACAATCTAAGAAAAGTACATGGTTTGAAACACTTATTGCTCCACCTTTAATGTTTTCTAAATTTTCTTTTCCTTCTATTTTTAAGTCATATATAATCTTCAATAAAACTTTTAAAATAGGATATGCAATTCCATAATATATTAGATTTGAAACCATTGAAAATATTTTGCTTTTAGATATGTATTCATAATTCTTATCTATGTTAAATTCAAGTGGTTGCCACAAATCTATTATATTTTCGTTTTCGAACTCTACAAAATTTTCAAATTCTTCAAGTTCTTCGAACTTTTTAATTCCTTCACTACTTCTCATACTCTTCCCCTACTTTATTTCCTTAATAACAATTTCCGATATTTTGTCACAAGTATCTTGACTAATGTAGTTCTCTTGATTTTTAACCATTTCTTCTTGTAATTCCTTATTGTTTATCAATTCTTTGGTATTTTTTACTACTTTATCAATTGAATCACAACTTATTGACATTTTTCTTTTCTCAAAAAATTGTGCATTATAATTTTCACATCCAGGTATTGGCATTGTATGAATAAAAGGTTTTCTTAATGTTGCAATTTCTGTTGTTGTTAATCCTCCTGGTTTTGTTAATATTATTTCACTACTTTTCATATATTCACTTATTTTATCAGTAAAAGGTAGTATAACAACATTATCAAAATTCTTATATTTTTCTTCTAATACTTTTTGCAATTTAGAATTATGCCCTGTAGAAACTATAAAAGTTACGTCTTTTATGTTTTTTAATAATTCTTTTAGCATTTCTGTCACATTTCCAAATCCCATACTTCCTGTTAATATAAGGACATATTGCTTTGAATTATCTAATCCTAAATTCTTTTTTACATCTTCTTTATTGTATTTCTCCCTATATGCTTTAGCTGTTGGTATCCCATATGGTAATAATTTTTCTTGCTTTATTCCTTTTTCTATAAAATCTTTTTCTAATTCTTCGTGTGGTACTATAAAATAATCTGGATTTGTTTCTTCCCAAAATGGTATACACACATAGTCTGTTGCAACTTGCATAAATTTGATATCATGTTCTTTTTTTATTGCTGTTAATGCTTGTGCTGCAAAAAGATGTGTTGTTATAATATATTTATACTCATTTTCTACAATATATTGATACAATCTTTTTTTATTTAAGAAATTTAATGCATATACTGGTGATTTTAGATTTGTTTTTTGATACATTTCACCTAATTTATATACTACTTTAAATATTTTTCCATTTCCTTTTGTAGTTCTTATATACAAATTATTTACTTCTTTTCTAATTCTAGGGTTAACAATATCTAAATATTCCACAAAATCAACATTTAGTCCTTTTTCTTCTAAACTTTCCTTTATTGCTTTTGCAGCTGAATTGTGTCCTCCTCCTGTTCCACAGGATAATATTAATACTTTGCTTGACATATATTTCTCCTTTATCCACTAATATTATACTATTTTCGCCATTTTTATACAAGTACTAACACAAATTTATGGTAAAATTTATTTTGACATTTCATATAAATTATGTTATATTAGTACTTAACCTTAGCCATCTAGGTGGTGTGTTGCAAGAGTAGTAATACTCTTTGTTTCAGCTTATGTATAAGCAGAAAGGCAAATGTATGGAAGAGAAATATATCTATTCTGAACATTTAAACTATATCTCAATTAAAGACCAGTTACTTGTAGATATAGCAATAATTGATGATGAAGGAAAACTTAGTTTTATCAGAAAGCCTACTGAAAAGGCAAAAAAAGAAATTATTGATTTTCTTAATCGTCACAATGTTACATTTACTTTATAAACAGAGAAAAAGAGCTAGAAAGCAAATGCCTTCTGGCTCTTTTCCTTTTCAATTATTGTCGGTATCTGTCTCGGTAATTTCTACAATTTCATCATTGATGTACCGGCAAAAATTACCGTTTTCACTGATATATGGTGCGAAATAAGAATATCCATAACCTAAATTTCCCACAGTTTCAGCTGTGCTAAACATATAGTATACAACGTGAGTGTCTAAACTATATGCTAGATAGTCTTTTCCATCTATCATTTTGAAATTTGACATTTCAGTTGCTGCTTCATCTGCCGAGTTAGAAGATGTGCCACATGATGTTAATAAACTTACTAATAACACCATCACCACCAGTAAAATTATTGTCCGTTTCTTCATGCTTAATACCTCCAATTTTTAATAAATAGGTTTATACCTTACATTTATATATTAACATATTTTACATAATTTTGCAAATTTGAAAATCTTATATTTCCTCAATGATTTTTTCTCCGTCCCCAAATCATTAATCAATCTCAATTGCTCCTGTGTAAAGTCCATAATATGTGCCTTTTTGAGCAATCAACTCATTATGATTTCCTCTCTCAATAATTCTACCATGGTCTAGTACCATAATTAAATCAGAGTTTTTAATTGTTGAAAGTCTATGAGCAATTACAAAAACTGTTCTTCCTTTCATTAATTTATCCATTCCATCTTGAACAATTTTCTCTGTTCTTGTATCTATACTTGATGTTGCCTCATCTAATATTAAAACTGGTGGATTGTTTAATGCTGCTCTTGCAATTGAAAGTAACTGTCTTTGTCCTTGTGATAAACCTTCCCCATTTCCTGTGATCATTGTGTCATAACCATGTGGAAGATGTTTTATAAATTTATCTGCATTTGAAAGTTTTGCTGCTTGCTCAACTTCTTCATCTGTTGCATCTAGTTTTCCATATCTAATATTGTCTCTTATAGTTCCTGTAAATAAACTTGTATCTTGTAAAACCATTCCTAGAGACCTTCTTAAGTCATCTTTTTTGATTTTTCTTATATTTATTCTATCATATCTAATTTTTCCTTCTTGGATATCATAGAATCTGTTTATTAAATTAGTAATTGTTGTTTTTCCTGCTCCTGTTGCACCAACAAAAGATACTTTTTGACCTTCTTTTGCAACAAGTGATATGTCATGTAATATTCTTTTATGCTCTTCATATCCAAATTGCACGTTTTCAAATTCTACTTGACCACGAAGTCTTGTATATGTTACTCTTCCATCTTGATGTGGATGTTTCCATGCCCACATTCCTGTTCTTTCTTTACATTCTACAATTTTTCCATTTTCCATTTTCGCATTAACTAATGTAACATATCCTTCATCTTGCTCTGTTTCTTCATCTAATAAGTCAAATATTCTTTCAGCACCTGCTAGAGCCATAACTATTGAATTCATTTGTTGTGATACTTGACCTAGTGGGTTTGTAAATGCTTTTACATATTGTAAAAATGCTGCAATACTTCCTATTGTTAATATTCCATTTACTGATAAGATTCCTCCGATTACTGCAACTAATACATATCCTAAGTTTCCAATGTTCATAATACATGGCATTAAGATATTTGCATACATATTTGCTTTTGTCATACTGTCACATAATTGTTCATTTAAGTCATCAAATCTTTGCTTACATTGTTCTTCATAATTAAATACTTTAACAACCTTTTGTCCTTCCATCATTTCTTCGATGTATCCATTTACTTTTCCTATATCTTCTTGTTGTTTAACGAAAAATCTTGAACTGTTTCCACCAAGATACCTTGATACAAATACCATCAAAACTACCATTGCAAGTACAACTAATGTTAGATATATATTTGTAGCAAACATAGCTACCAAAACTGATACCATTGAAACACATGCTGAAAATACTTGTGGGATACTTTGGCTAAGCATTTGTCTTAATGTGTCAACATCATTTGTATATGTACTCATTATCTCTCCATGTGTATGGCTATCAAAATATCTTATTGGAAGTTTTTGCATATGGTTAAACATTTCCCCACGAATTTTATTTAATACTCCTTGTGAGATATTTACCATTAATCTGTTATATGTATATGTTGCAATTACTCCAACTAAATATATTACTCCCATTACCATTATTACATTTAATAATGCTGTAAAGTCTGGATTTTGTTGTCCTAAAAGTGGTGTGATGAAGTCATCTATTAAGTATTTTATGAATTGTACTCCTAAAACTCCAACTAATGCACTTATTATAATACTTACTAATACTACAACTAATTGAAATTTATATCCTTTTGTTACATATTTTAAAAGTCTTTTTATTGTTTTTGCTTTACTTTGTTTTTTATTCTGCATCTTCATCTCCTCCTTTCGTTTGTGATTCATATACTTCTCTATATATTTCGTTTGTTTTTAATAATTCTTCTGATGTACCTATTCCATCAATTTTTCCTTCATTTAAAACGATTATTTTGTCAGCATCTTCAATTGATGAAACTCTTTGTGCAATTATTATTTTTGTTGTATTTGGTATTTTTTCTCTAAATGCTTTTCTAATCAAAGCATCTGTTTTTGTATCTACAGCACTTGTTGAGTCATCTAGTATTAAGATTTTTGGTTGTTTCAATATTGCTCTTGCAATACAAATTCTTTGTTTCTGTCCTCCTGATACGTTTGTTCCACCTTGGTCTAAAACTGTATCATATTTACTTGGGAATTCTTGAATAAATCCATCTGCTTGAGCCAATTTACATACTTCTTCTAATTCTTCTTGGTCAGCATCCTTCTTTCCCCATCTTAAGTTTTCAGCAATAGTTCCTGAGAACAATACATTTTTCTGTAATACCATTGCAACTTCTTCTCTTAAAGTTTCTATATCATAATCTCTTACATCAACTCCACCAACTTTAACTGAACCTTTTGTTACATCATAAAGTCTCGGTATTAGTTGAACTAAAGTTGATTTAGAACTTCCTGTTCCTCCGATTATTCCTATTGTTTCACCTTGCTTTATATCTAAATTGATATTTTCTAGTGCATATGCATCTTCATCTTGCTCATCACTATATCTAAAACTTACATTTTCGAATTTAATTGAACCATCTTTTACTTCTTTTACTGTTTTTTCTTTATTTTTCAATGTTGGTTCTTCTTCAATAACCTCTAAAATTCTTTCTGCTGATGATTGCGCCATAATTATCATAACAAATACAAATGATAACATCATAAGACTTGATAATATTTGCCATGCATATGTGATAATACTAGATAATTGTCCAGTTCCCATTTCTCCACCAACAATTAGTTGTGAACCAATCCATGAAATTAGTAGTATACATGCATAAATTGTAAATTGCATAACTGGTCCGTTAAATGCTATAATTTTTTCTGCTTTTTTGAAATATGAATATACTTCTCCATTTACTTCTTTAAATTTGTCTTCTTCATGATCTTCTCTTACATATGCTTTAACTACTCTTATTGCACTTACATTTTCTTGTACAACTCTATTTAACTTATCATATTTTTTGAATACTTTTTCAAAATTAGGATGTGCTTTTCTTGCTATATAGAATAGGATAAAACCTAAAACAGGTATTGCTACAAAAAATACTAATGATAATTTCGCACTTATTGATATTACCATTAATAGTGCAAATATCATCATTATTGGACCTCTTACTAATATTCTTATAATCATTTGAAAGGCCATTTGCACATTTGTTACATCTGTTGTCATACGTGTTACTAAACTTGATGTAGAAAATTTGTCTATATTTTCAAAAGAATAATCTTGCACTTTATGAAACATTTCTTTTCTTAGATTTTTTGCATATCCTGCTGATGCTTTTGCTGCAAATCTACCTGATAACATACCAAATGTTAGTGATAATATTGCAGATACTATTAGTAGTCCTCCTATTTCTAGAATGTACTTAACATCACCATTTTGTATTCCAACATCTATAATTTTTGCCATTAATAACGGAATTATAACTTCCATTACAACTTCTAAGACTACAAATATCGGTGTTAAAATTGATGCTTTTTTGTATTCTTTTACATACTTTGCTAATTTTTTAAACATTTATCTTTCTCCTTTCTTTTGTCCATTTGGGGACGTTTCCGTTTGGACATTTTTGTCCATTTTGGGACACATCTTTCTTTACCCCTATAAAAACTCTGTTTCTATATTATTTTTTAGTTCTAATTTTGTGATAAATTTTTTGATAATTTATCTAAAGTTTTTAAAAAGTTTTCTTTTTCTTCTTTTGACATATTTTTTTCTAATCTTTTTTCTAATTGTGCAATACTAGAATCCACATTATTTATTATTTCCAACGCTTTTTTAGTTATTGTTATTTCTTTTAATCTTGCATCACTACCTTCTGCTTTTCTTGTTATTAATTGATTTTGTTCAAGTAGTTGCAATATTCCAGCAATTGTTGCTCTTCTCATATCAAATTCACTTTCTATATCTTTTGCATATACTTTTCCTTCTCGTGATTTGTCATTTATGAATTTCAACATAATTGCTTGAACTCCTGTTATTCCATAACTTACAAATGTTTCATCTAATTTTCTTTTAATTTTTCTTGACAACATGTGTATTTGAGCACCTATTTCATATTCTTTTTGCATATTGTTAGCCTCCTAACCAATTTTCTATTTTAATACATTTTTTTTGTGTTGTCAAGTGGTTTTGGTCAAAAAAAGACCTTGCTAAATTTCTTTAAACACCTTGCCTAGTGCTTCATGAATTACTAAATCCGCTCTATTATCAAATGGTGTTACATCTCGATTTATTAACACTAAATTTCTTCCTCTAAAATAATCAATTAATCCACTTGCTGGATATACTGTTAATGATGTTCCAGCTACTATTAACAAATCTGCTTTATTTATAGAAATTATTGACTTATTCAATGTTTCTTCATTTAATCCCTCTTCATATAACACAACATCTGGCTTTATGATTCCACCACAAGTACATCTAGGAATTCCATTACTATTAAACACGTATTCTGCATCATAAAATTTATGGCATTTCATACAATAGTTTCTTAATACACTTCCATGTAACTCAAAAACATTTTTAGCTCCTGCCTTTTGATGTAGGCCATCAATATTTTGAGTAATAATTGCTTTTAGTTTTCCTTTTTTCTCTAATTCAGCTAGTTTAATATGAGTTATATTGGGCTCATATTTTAAAGAGTTCATTTTATCTTTATAAAACTTAAAAAATTCATCTGTGTAATTTATAAAAAAAGTATGACTAAGTATTTCTTCTGGTGGATAATCATATTTTTGATTATATAGACCATCCTTACTTCTAAAGTCTGGAATACCACTTTCTGTTGAAACTCCTGCTCCTCCAAAAAATACTATATTATTGCTGTCATTTACTAATTGTTTAAATTTTTGTATCTTATCTTCCATAATCTCATGCTCCTCTAAATTTTACTATTTTACTAAATGTATTGTATCATAAGAATATAATTCAAACAATAAAAAAAGCAGACTTAAATCTGCTCTTTGAATTATGGTATGGTGGCTTCAACTGGAATCGAACCAGTGACACAAGGATTTTCAGTTTTATACTTTGAGTGTTTTTTTTATTTCATTAAGTTCTTATTCTCCCTTTTTGTCACCACCAAAAATACTGATATTAATAATATTTTATCGTTTTTCTTTACTGTGTCAGAGTTTATATAAATTTTAAAACTTTTAATTAGTTTGTTTGACATTTGTTAGATATCATGTTAATTCTATTTTTTAATCTATCTATTTTTTTATTTATTCTTTTCTGTTAATAGTCCTTTTACTTATATTTATTATTGGTTGTATATTATTATTGCTATTATTAACAATTATATGGCTAAATTCTCTTGTCAATTTATGCAAGTAGCACCAATTGTATGCTTTCTCAGTTTCTATAATAATTGGATATTGTAATGCAAAATATACTTCAACAGGCGTTCCTTTCGAATATTGGTTTCCTAACCATTCTTTAAATTCATCTACACAATCAACTTTTTCATTAAATTTAAACATAATTTCATTTTTTTCATTTCCTTGAAACATACCAAATTTAATTTCCTTACTATATGTCTGCCATTTAAAATGTGTAGACATCATATTGTCATATTTCCCCATCCCATCATCATTAAATTTATTTTCTTGAAAATAAGCAAATGTTTTTGTTTCGAAATCATATCTCCAATTTTCATTTCCAGCTAAAATATTTTTACCAATTTTTTTGATTATGATACTATTTTCTACATCATAAACATCTCTAACAAATGCTCTTTTGTTATCTTCAATACTATTACATAAATATTGTTTTATAACATCATTTGTCATTTCTATTGCTCCTAAAAACATTTTATTTTCCTGCATATTTTTCTCCCTCATTTATTAACCATTTTATTATTGTAGAATATGTAATTTTTTCTACTTCACTTAACAAATGTTTATTATTTTCAAAAACATTAAAAATATTTTGCTTTATCCTATTATTTGAAATTCCTTGATGACTATACAAACTCCTTAAATTGTAAATGTAATCGATGTAATCATTTGAGACAATTTCTCGTGAATATAACTGACTTATCAACTTGAATATTTTATTAGATTTTGATTGATTATCCTTATATTCATAATTTGCTAATGTTTCCAAAGCAATAATGAAAAACATAAGTTCTTTACCATTATTACTTTTTAGTCCCTCCAAATAAGCTTCAGTTGCTTGTAAAAAAACACATTTTTTATCATAATCAATAATTTCAAAATATTGAAAAAGTTTTTCAACATCATCAGTTATAAACTTATCTTGAAACTCAACCAAGCAATTCCTATTACATTCAATAAATTTTCCCTTTTCTTTATCATTCAATTTATATAAATTATAATCATTATGCTTATTGTAATATACCCCATTTGTAATTCTCTCAAAAGTTGTTCTTAAAAATAATTGTATCAAATTTAAACATATATCTCTGTCTAACTTCATTGTATCTATTACGACATCTATATTTTTAAATTCATCATTTAATATTTTTTTATATTTAATCTTTGTCTTAACAATAATGGGTCTAGAATAGGTAACTTGGCTTTTTCCAAAATCTAATTCAATAGCACTAAACTTATAATAATTTGAAAAACTTCCATGACTTAATTGAAAACTTTCAAAAAAATAATTTTCTATATATCTGTTTTTTTTCATTTTTTCCTTCAAATCTATTAAATATTCAAACATTTTATTTAAAATTATATTTATTATTTCGTTATATTTATCATTTTCCAAGTTAACTTTGACTAATAACTCTTTAAAAGTATTGCAATTAAAATAGATTAATAGCACACACTTATCAATCAAATCATTTGATTTCCCTATAATTTTTTCAAAATCTCTTAAGTTATTAATTTTATAATATATAAAGTATTTATCATTTTTTAATCTTTTTTCTTCTTCTTCTATTCTATTACTAAAAGTATGTTTTAATATTTCATTAAAATATACTAATTCATAAATATTTAAATCTTCTAAATTTATTTTTTTTGGTTTAGTCTCAAAAATCATCATAATCTCCTTTATAATTTAAAATTATTAGCCTAATTGTACTTTATATTCTATAATATTTAATGATTCATTTCACATATTATAATTGTTTAAATTGTTGTATCTTATTTTCTATACTCATATAACAATCACTTAAATTTGTATGACTACAAATACTCATTTATTAAATTTTTAATATATTATTATACTCTACTTTAAATGTCTTTTATTCATCGTCCCAATAGTATTTATTATCATTTCACTTTCTGACATACCTCTATCTCCACCTTTAGTTCTGTTCAGTAAATATTCTTTTGGAACAAAATCAGTTATTTTTTCTTCAATATCATATTGAGAATATATATTATCTGTTTCATATACCAATATTCTTGTTGTATCTAACGCACCAAAACTATCAATTGATAATACAGATGTTTCTACTTTTCCAAAGATTAATCTAAAAAATTCTTTTTTATTTCTCCAATGTTGTAAAACTCTTTTTTTTATATCACTTGTTTGACCTACATACATTTGTTTATAATCATCTAAAATTAGTATATAAATACCCGCCTTTTTTCCATAAATTGATAAATCTGTAGTTTCTACCAATTTTTTAAACTTCTTTTTTAGTTTTTTAATTACTTTTTCAAAATCTTCATATTTAATTTTAGAAAAAAATCTCATATTTAAATCATAATTAATTAAACATCTTTCTTGTTGTTTAATACAATATTCATCAGTATATGTCATTAGAGTATCATCCTGAAATACTTTTAAATAATTTTCAAAATACGATTTTGATAAGTTTCTCAAAAATAAATCATCTGAATCTCTGTATTGTTTCATTCTTTCATATATCTCTCTCGCTTTAGATAGAGAATGATTTTTGTTATCAATCTCAGCATACTCATCCCTATTAATTTTTAAATATTTCCTTTTATTATTAATCCATATTCCAAAATGTTTAACATTTTCAAATTCCTGTTTTTCTTTTATACTATCATTCTTCATAATCTTTTCTCCTAAAATCTACTTCCTAACTAACCATATTGTATCATAAATTAAATATAATTCAAACAGTAAAATGTAATACAATATTTATTTTATTACATTTTTAAAATCTTGTTATTCCTTACAGTATGAGTGCATTTATGTTTTTCTTGATATTTATTAAATAAAAAAGGTATGAAAAAGCCTCGACCTGTTACAAAAAATGTATTACAATATACAGTCATAATAGGAAATGGAGGTAGGAAAAATGAACTTTGTACAGCCAATTAGAAACAAAGAAAAATTGGAGCAGATGAAAGAAGAGTTGAAGAGGACAGGGACTCGAAATTATTTACTTTTCTACACTGGAATCAACACAGGATTAAGAGTAAGTGATATAATAAAATTAAATTATGATGATATTAGAGATAACTACGGTAACATGAAAAGTCATATTAGTATAACAGAAAAGAAAACAGGTAAGATAAAAAAGTTCCCTATTTGTAATGGTTTGTATGATGAACTTGAAAAATATACTAAAAATATGATGCAAGGAGAATACTTATTTAGAAGTCAAATTGGAACTAATCAACCAATTACAACTACTCAAGCTTACAGAATATTAAAAGCTACTGCTAATAAAGTTGGACTTGAAGAAGTGGGAACTCACACCATGAGAAAAACTTTCGGCTATTGGCATTACAAACAATATCACGATGTTGCTTTATTGCAAACTATTTTTAATCATAGTTCTCCAAGTATCACACTTCGTTATATTGCTATCAGTCAAGATGAAATTGATAAATCTTATTATAATTTTAGTTTGTAAAAATTAAGTGTAAAAAGTGTATTGTTTATAAAAACTTTTATATTATTACTATTAATATAATTACTATAGCAATAGTAAATTATATAAAAGTTTATTTTTTCTTTACACTTTTTACACTTTCTTATATTATTGTTCAAAAAATATTAAAGGATTTTCTGTACTATTTACTTCTTCTTGATTATTATTACATAATTCATCTATGTATAATAAAAGCATATTAATAAATTCTAAGAAATTATTATCATTTGAATAACTTTCTGCAAGTTTTAATAATTTTGTTTTATAATTTTCTTTTGTTTCTTTTATTGGAAGTTTTCCTCGTAACGCTAACATTGTTGCTTCTGTTAAATTATCTTTTTTATTATTCATTATAAAAACCCCTTTCTAATAATATTTTACTTTAATTATAAGAAAGGGGGAATTTAAAATAATGATACTATACTTTTAATTACCATATATTATTCTAGGGGCTATATGACTGATAAAAAACAAAATCTTTTATTACCTTTCGGTTTTAGTATTGTATCAGTTTTATTATACGACAATTTGTTCGTTATTTACAAGCCAGTATTTAGAAAAGTCCACTAATTTTTATTGTAGTAAACTTTTAATTATATTATCCTGCTCCGTGTTCTGTAAATCCCATATAATGTGGTTCTGTACTGTCTGAATAAAACCAGCTACTTGTATAATCTTTATCATAAGTCCTAAAAGTATTTCCATTAACAAGTACTGTTATTGTTGGTGGTGTTGTTCCTGTATAGCTTATTATAGAAGTTTTACAATTATCTGTTGTTGAACCTCTTAAATCTGCATTTGTTATTTGGTCAGTAAATATAACTTTATCATCTGCTTTAACCGTAACATTTAGTGGCTCATCTAAAGTGTCATTTATATTATCTAAAAAATTTTCAGCTAAACAAGACCTATGAAAATCAATTTTAAATGTCCTTTCTTGTTCTACTGTATTATTTTGATTAATATTACTTTTACTTGTTGTGCTACTACTTTTATTAACATTAGTATTACTACTATTATTATTGGTGTTATTTGTTGAACTTCCAATATTATTAACATCTATGTTACACTCTAATAATGCACTTTCAAAACTTGTTAAATCTGTAAAATATACTTTATTTCCTGTTTCATCTAATAGCCAATAGTCTGTTCCATCTGTACATACAATTCCTTCTGTTCCTTGTAAACTTGGATATTTTGCATATATTTGTTCTAATAAATCTCCCGTTGTTGTTCCTGTGATTTCTGCACTTGCTCCTGATAATGTTACATTCTTATCAAATATATATGTAGCACCTGTTGAACTTGTATATTTTAATGTTCCATCTTCTAATATATTTATTGTTTCTGTGTATGGCTCAAATGTTTCTGGATCTTCTGCCATATCATAATATGTTACTGTTAAAGTTATTGTATTTCCTTCTATTTTATATGTACCATTATATGTTACACTTTCTGACATATCGTATGTCATATTCATTACATAACTTGTTTCTGTATTAAAATTGATGTATCCTGTAACACCATAAGTAGAGCAATTATAGTTTGTTCCTATTTCTATTGCTGATGTTTCTTGTTGTTCTTCTGCAACATCACTTGTGTTTAATTTTTCTTCATTTTTATTTGTAAAAATAATTGCAACTACTATACCAATAAATATTAAAATAATTATTATTGGTATCATTATTTTTAATTTTTTTGATTTTTCTTTTGTTTCACTTTCTACATTAATATTATTTTCAATTTTCGTACTTTTAACTTCTTTTGACTCTTTTTGTGTAATATCTTTATTGTTTTCAACTTTATTTACAGGTGTTCCACAGTTTGTACAAAAATTATTACCATCTTTTATCTCTTCACCACATTTTTTACATACCATAATTTACCTCTTTCTATTCCCATATAGATTCAAAATCATATTCCATAGCATATTCATCAAATGTTGTTGTTGATTTTCCGTTAGAATAACTATATTTTCTATATACATAGAATGGACTTTGTTTTATTACTTGTTGATTTTTTTCATCTAATGAAACTAATTGATAATAATATATTTGAGTATTTTCGTAATTATAAGATGTATCATATTTTAATTTATATACTTCTGTACCATCAGATGCTGTTTTATACAAACTATATGAGCTATATTTTACAGTTGTACCATTAGCTGTATGTATTTGACTTGCATATTTTTCTATTGCATTTGAAATAGCTTCTTTTGCTTTTTCTTGATTTATTCTATTTTGTTTTTCTTCTTCTGATTCTTCTCCTTTACTTATAACAACATTGATTATTGAATTATTTTTTACCTTACTATTATCTGTTGGTGTTTGTGAAATAATATGACCTTCTTCTACATTTGAATTGTATTCTTCACTTTCTACAAAAAATGATAAATTATTTTCTTCTATTTCTGTTTGTGCTTCTTCTTTAGTCATACCTACAACATTAGGTACTTTTGTTTGTCCGACTATTAATATATATATAAATTCCTACTACACATATAAAAACTAATATAACTCCTATTAATATGTAGCATTTTTTTACCTTTTTTCCACATTTACCACAAAATTGTGCTCCTTCTTTTATTTCTTCACCACATTTTTTACAAATTATCTTATTTATTTTTTCTTCCATCTTATTCCTCCACATTTAGTTGTTCTTCCGCTTCTTCTAAAGTATTATAAGAGCCTACTTTAGTATCTTCAAATTCTTGTTCATTTGAAGATTCTGTACCAATTTCATATACATTATATTTTTTTACAGTTATATATGGTGGTCCATATAAATATTCTAGTGTCTGTCTTGAACTTTTATCAGAATAGTCACCAAAAGCTAGTTTATATGTTTTTTCACTCATAGGATATTTTGGATTAAATTCAACAGACGTTTCATAAAAAGCTATATATTTTATCAAAACACTATTTTTTTCAAATAATATAGTATAATCTAGACTTATATTTGCATTTGATACAACTTTTGCATATTCCGTTTTTATAAAATTTCTACTTTTTTCTGTTCCCACAATGTTTCCAATTTCTTTTACTAAATTCTTAAAATCATCTGATGTATTATTAAAACAGCTCGTACCTTTATTTTGAATATATTTTACACATATTTCCGCTATTTTTGAAGGATTGTCCGCTGTATTACTGTTGGCAATTCCTTTTAATAAATATAGTAGCGAATTATTAATTGTGAAACTATTAACTTTATTTTCTTTTTTATTTACCAGTAGAATTGATGTTCTTAAAACTTTAGTGCTACTATTACTTACATCAATATTTGCTACTACTAATTTATTATAATCATCATAGGTAATATCTTTAATTGCTAAAGTTGTTACATTTACATTATCAAATTGTTCAAAACCATTTTGTTTAAGATTTTCTGTTAAAAACTCATCAGTAATTACAGTATTATTATAATACGCTCCTCCTATTACGCCTCCTATTGCTAATAAAATCACTATACTTATTGCAATTACTATTTGATATTTTTTAATCTTAAAATTTTTGACTTTTGTTCCACACTTACCACAAAATTTTTCTCCTTCGTATATTTCGTTTCCACAATTTTTACAATTTTTTTTCTTCTGTTCTCTAACACTTTTATTTAAACTTTTTACTTTTTGTTTTTCTGTATTATTATTAGTATTAGTCTCTATTTTTTCAAGATTTTTCTCTGTTTTAACATTATTTTTTTCTGCTTTTGTACCTTTATTTAAAATTTTGTTTTTTTCACTTTCAAATTCTGTTTCTGTTAATATTCCTTGTTCTTTTAATTTTTTTAATTCTTCTAATTCATCTATAACACTCATTTTTAAATCCTCTTTTATATATTTTTTATTATTCAAACTTAATTAATTGTCTTTTGTATAAGCTCTATTATTTTATCTCTTGTTTCATTGGGCTCTTTACTGGCAATATTAAGACTTTGTAATACATATTTATGAGTATATCCATCATTAGTAACAATTTTTATTCCAGCGCTTCCTTGTATATATTTTGCAGGTTCTATTGATACTATTTGTGAAAAATTTATTACTTCATTTTTTCTATTAGCTCCAATTGCAACACCTATAAGTCCTGCTCTTAAAAAATTCTTTTCTGTTGCTTTGTTAAATAATATTCTTTTATTAGTTAATGTAATATAACCATCATTTATTGCACCTGAACACATTACCCCTTTATGTTGTAAAATTACTTTTTCTCCTTCTAACAGTTCAAGAGGTATCTTTGACTCTGCTAAAGGAAAATCTCCTTTTATTTCGATATTCTTATCATTGCTATTTATATTATTTGTACTGGCAACCTCTGTTGTTTCTGTACTATTCTCTGTATTTAATATTTTTTGTTTTTCGACATTAAATTCTTCCTCTGTTAAAATACCACTTTCTTTTAATTTTTGTAATCTTTCTAAATCCTCATATTTTCCCATAAGTTTCTCCTTTCATTTTTTCTTATCGACAAAATATCACAAATATTTACTATCAATATAACATTAAATTGTATTTTTTACAAGTCTTGCTAATAATATTTTTAAAAAGTATTATTTTATGTTCTAGTACATAGACTTATACCAGTTATAATGATGATAGTTTTTGGAGGTAACAATATGGATTTTAAAGATTTTAAAATGGATAACTTAAGACAAATAAGAGAGAAGAGAAAAATAACTCAAACTAAGCTATCTGTTGATATAGAAGTTTCGCAAGAACTCATCTCGCATTACGAAACTGGTAAGAGTAAACCTAACATTGAAACATTAATAAAACTTGCTGAATATTTTAATTGTAGTACTGATTATTTACTTGAAAGAACTAATAACCCTAGTACTGTTAAAGACTTAAATACAAAAGATATTGAAATAAATAACATAATTGATAAATACAATTCATTATCTGCTGAAAATAAAAAACAATTTTCTAACTATTTAGATTACTTGTCTAATCAGTAGTTAAAACAAACTACCTTCGTTTTACCCCTGATTTTGTATTTGTTTAATAAAATTACATTGATTATTTACTAAAAATGGTTAAATCTATGATTATGAGGTAATATATCATATATATAAGAGTAAGATTACTTACTCTTTTTTACATATATTTTTTAACCGGTTACCCTTTTTTATATCCTATGTTATAATTTAAAAAATCTCAAAATAAGAAAGGGTAGGAGTAGATATGAAAGATGATAAAACTATATTAAAACTATATGATAAGTATATAGATGATATATATAGTATAACAAAAGATAACATAGAAATATCAAAAAAAGTAGTAGAATTAGAAAATATATTATTACCTACTTTAACAAAAGAACAAAAAGATTTATTAAATCAAATTAGTAATCTTGAAAATGATAGAACTGATATATTAACAAAAAACACATTTAAGTTTGCTTATTCTTTAGCAACAAATTTAATTGTGGAAAGTTTAAAAAATCACAATGAAAATATAACAAAAAATAGTACAAAATAAAATCAAAAAACTATACTAAAAATATCTTTATCTAATTACTAAAAAATGTTAGTGGAAAAAGTGGATATTTTTTAAAAACTTTAAATTTTTTAAATATATATTAGTTAAGTAAGTATAATAAGTATATAAAAAGTTTTTTTAATTTTTCCACTTTTTCCACTTTAAAAATTAGAATATAAATTTTTATTATCATTATAAGATATTTTTTAGTTATTTTTCATAGGATATTTTTTTGTAGTTTCTTCTTTTAGTTGGCAACACATTGCATATCCATATGCAAATGCCTCTTGTACCATATCATCTATTAATATACTTTCACACTCTTTAAATTGTTTCATTATTTCTTTTTGTTCTTTTGTAAATGTCTTTTCTATATCTTTATTTATTTCATTTCTTATTTTTAGTGCTAGTTTATATCTTTTACTTGGTTGATATATTTCTTCTATAAAATCTTCATATAATCTTAATATTACAGGAATTTCCTTTGTTTTTTCTTCTCTGTATATTTCAAATTCTTTGTAAAACCCTTTAAAATAATCTTTTACATTTGCTTTTCTTTTTTCTTCTATTTTTTTGTTATCTATTTTTAGTTCTTTATCTGAAATGTCATTTTTATAAAGTACTGCTAACTCTTCTAATAAATCTTTTTTTCTTTTTTCTTTATCGTTCATTTTATATTTTTTCTCCACCTTTCCACATTTTTTAAATTTAGGTCTAATAACTTACTGCTTTCTTTTACTACATCTCTAAAAAATTCTATTATTCCAATATCATTTTTTAATGCAAATATCTTTTTATATTTTTGTATTTTACTATCTTCTAATGAACACCAGTCATCATTTTTATTTCCTGCTATAACAAATGTACCACATATAATATCATCTTTTATTACTCTATTGAAATCTAAATTATCAATTTTAGCGTTATCATTGTATATTAAATCGACATTTTCTTCTAATTCTATATATCCTATTTCTTGTCCTATTATTTCTAATATATCTTTTTCTTCATCTGCTATTATTTTTACTACTGGTTCTTTTTTTGGTTCTATTACTAATATCTTTATTTTGTTCAATTGTAATCATCTCCCATTACTGCTTATCGACATTTAAAATTTTATCTATTCTATAATTTAATTGCTCATCAAATATTGTTATATTGTTCTTTATTTCTTCAAAAATTTTATTTAGTTCTGTTTCATCTATATAGTTATTAAATGTAGTTGTTCCATATCTAATCCAAATATAAATTGCTATTATCATTTCATTATCTGTATATTTAGTTGATATATCATTTAATTTTCTTATTATATTTTGTATTTTTTTCTTTTCCATTTTTTTGTTTCTCCTTATTAAATTTTATAAATTGCTCTAAAGATTCTAATGTTCCACAATTACTACATATTTCTGTTTTATTATCTTTTCTGCTTATTGCCGAATATCCAATAATTGCTTTGTTACATCTTGGACATATTTTTGTTAATCCTACATAATAATTTGTCTTACTTATAATTTTTTTTGCTGAACTTATATTAGTTTTTAAATCGTACATTATTTTAAATTTCACATTTCTAATCCTCCAATATTTTAAATTCATCTAATCCAGCTATCAAACTTAATCTGCTACCGTTTTCCCATTTCATATGTATATTACCAATATCATCTATAAAATCTACACTTCCTATTGTTCCTGAAGATACTGGACTTATATAGTCATACATTTTTATTAACTGTACTTTTGTTCCTGGTTTATATTTTTGTCTAAGTAATTTAACTTCTTTTTGATTTGGTATTCCTACTTGTTTTTGGTTATTTATTATATAAATTAATTCTTCAAAATCTTTTATATCTATAATTTTAGTGATTTTATCAGGTAATATTACCACTTTTAGTTTATCTTGTTGCTTTTCTATTTCTAGTATTTTATATAAATTTTTTTGCTTATTATTTTTGTAAATTTCTAATATTAATTCTTCTTTATGCATTTGCAGATTTGTATTTTTATACTTTTTACATATTTGCATTATTTTTGACATTGCCATACAAAATGTTTCTGCATAATAACAATTCTCACATAATATTTTAGTTTCGTTTAGTTTTGATATGTATAAATCTCCTGTTATTTCATTTTTGCATTTACTACATACATTCATAGTTGGTCTCCTTATTACATTATTAAATATTTCATGTTTGAAGTTATAAAATATACATTATTTTAGCTTAAACATATTTATATATTTGTTTATTTGATTTACATTCAATGACATATATTTGTTTTGGTTTCTTGCTACTATTACGAAGTTGCTATATATATTTATTTCTTTATATTTTCTACATAATGGGAAACTATTTTTCTTTGCTTCTTTAGAATATATCAAATATACATTTTTATCTATCTGTATTTCTTCGTATGGATAATATACCAAACCATATAAAGAATCTGTTGAATTTTTTATTTCTTGTATTATTGGTTCTCTATTAGGCATTACTAATATAATTATTATTTTTTCCATTGTGCTTGTATCCTTCCTTTACTTTATAAAACTACATATTTTCTTACAAAATCAATATAATCTTGCATATAATAACTGTTTTGTAATTTTAATACTATCATTATTTTTGTTTTTCCTTTCAAATAAAAAATTAGATGTTAAGTGAGATTTGTAGGGTTTATTCTACTTAAATTCTTAACATCTAATAATTTTGCATTATTTAATTTTTTATTATTTCTTACTTTGCTTTTTTGTAAGTATGGCTCAATATATTTTTTATTTATTTCCGTTTTTAGTATTTGTATTCGTTCTATTGTCGGAATTTTATTTATTTTTTGTTTTAAACACATCTTTTCCACCTCCTTCGCCAATATTTGTTATTTTTTATTTTAACAGATATTTTAAAATAGGTAAAGGATTTTACGAAAAGATGTTCTTGTTAGTATATTCTTTTCATATTCATAAATTTATAATATTCTTTAAGATATACCATATCTACTATGTTTCTATTTTTCTTGGTATCTATTATGCAATGTACAATTCCTTTTTCTTCTTCATTTCCCAATTTTAAGTATATTGTTATATCAGCTATATTCATAATTTCTACAAGTTCTTTTAGTTCTTGTTTTAATGGTATATTATTATTTTCTATTGTAGGTGTTGTAACTAATATTAAAACATCCAATTCTTTTGCTAATTCTTTTAATTCCCTAAAAACATTTACTTTTGTATCTTTTATTATTTCTGTACTAATTACAATTAATTCTATATCTTTTTCTGCTTTTATTTTTTTACATTTTTCTTTAAATTCATTAATAGTAATTCCTGCTACCTTGTCAATATATAGTGGTGCATTATTAATTTTCTTGTAATTTTCTTTTACTCTTTTTTCTTCTTCATTATTTAATATTTCTTTTGTTATATATAGTTTTTGTCCTTTATCTTCATCAAACAATACTTCTGCTTTTCCTTTTGTTTTTGCTACTTCTAATTCTTCTTTTGTTAATATTGTTTTTAGGTATCTACTATCTATAATTTTGTTTATATCTATTGTTGAACAAATTGAAGTGAGTATATCTTTTGTGTATATTTTAAATTCTTCTTCTACATTTTCTAAATCTATATTTGTAAATAATGCTGTTTTTATATTTTTATCTATTGCCATATTTTTTACTAGATTTAATGCAAATATATTTTCAATTTCATCTGTACTTGTTATTAATATTACTTGTTTCTTGTTTGATTTTATTATTTTGTCTAAATCGTTAAATCCTGTTTTCATTTTTCCTTTTTCTTTCTATCATTTTATATACTATAATATGCTTTTTAGCTTTTTGCAAGAAAATTTTAATAATTGATTAGTTCTTTTACTTTTTCTAAATTATTTTTAGTTTTTTCCAATATAATATTAATATAGTCAAAATCTGTTTTGTTCAATTCTGTTATAAATTCTGTTTGTTTTATTATTTCTTTTGTTAATTTATTTACTTTATATAGGTTATCTATTAATGATGTATCTTCTAATGTTTCTTTTAATTCAATTATTTTTAGCAAATTTCTGACACCTCTTTTAGTATAGTATTGTATTTATACTAATATTATTTTACTATTTATTTATGTAAAAGGTGTAATGTGCAAATTTCAAAATATTATTTTACACAACTTTTTCCACTATTAAAATTGTATTTTTTGTTATAATGTAATACGTATAATCTAGTAATATGAGTTTTTAATAAATGTATTTTCCACAAATTACACTTTTTGGTATCAATATATTAAAAAAATTATAAAATTATTTTTCGTACTTTTTTCTACATAAATAATAATATATATATTAAAAAAGTGTAAAAAGTGTAATGTGCTACTTGCATTACTTATAATTGCTAGGTTTTTATCAATTACACTCCATTGTAATTTTTTACACTAAAATTGTAATTATTTATTTTTCCTTTTTTGCTTCATATTTTCCTTATTAGGTATTTCTTTTATATAATTATCATAAAGTTTCAAAAATTTAATAGATAAATCTGTCCTTATTTTTCCTTCATCATTGTCAAATTTTTCTCTTACTTTTTCTTTATCAGATCCTGGTGAATTATTATACCTATTTCTTTCATTTTCAAGATTCAAGTACTCACTTATATTATTTCTAAAATCCTTTAAAAACTCTTTACTAAGCAATATATATTTAAATATATCTAACTCTGTTGGTATTTTACTTTCTATTTTAAATAGTGAACCAATGTATTTTTGTTTATCACTTAGCACTTTTAATTCTTCCAATTTCTTATATTCATCATTATTAAATCCAATATTTATAGCAATATCAGTTTCAGCACTAACACCTGTCAGCAAATAGTCTATGGAAACATTAAAATAGTCTGCTATCTTTGTTAGTACATCTATTCTAGGTATTCTTTCACCAGTGCGGTATCTACTAATTGAACTATTAGATACATCAATAGCATCGGCTAAATCTTTTTGTTTTAAATCATTTTCTTTTAAAAGCTTGTCTATTATAGAGTCGAAAGGAGTTGTTTCTACCTCTCTACATTTAGCTCCTATATCTTCTAGTTTTAAATTAAATTCTTTTAGTATCTTTGCTATATTTTCACTATTAGGCGTTCTTTCACTAGAAGACTCCAGTTTTCTATTTAGCCAATGATTAATTGCACTAGGCACTACACCTATTTTTTGTGCCAAAATATTTGTTCCATAAAGCTGATACAATTCGTCCATTTTACTTTTAAATATATCTTTATCATTTATTTTATATATTTTCACATAACTCATCCTTTCAATATACAAGTTGACTTTTAGTCAATAAAATCTAAGTATAATATAAAAACATTGACTTCAAAAATCTCTGTAACTCTTTTTACTGTAAGCATTGACACGATTTATAGATGTGTATATAATGCAAACATAATCAAAAAAACATTGCAAAATTTAAAAGTCGTTTTAAAACATGCTTAAGTACATTTATATCATAAAAAACATTGAATTGCAACGACTTATGCACATTAAAAACTAAATAAGGAGGTGAAAAAAATAAAAAAACAAGAACAGCTCCAATGGGAGCAACAAACTTTAGGACAAGCACTTGATATTCTATGTGATGACAATACTAAGGAAAACACTATTATAATATTTGGTGCTGAACATTTGACACCAGCAATGAAAAAGGTGCTAGGAATAAAAAAAGAAGATTAAGAAAATGGCAATTTTCAAAAATCTTCTTATAAGATAGAACGCTTGTAATCTCTATCTATGTTTAAAATCTCTAAAATTATATTAACATAGAAATAGCGAAAAATCAAGCCTTCTATCAAATATTTTATTTTTGAGGAGGTTAAAAATGCAACAAAATATGTTCGACTTTGTAAAAGAGCAAGTTGATGCTCGTGAATTAGTAAAAAGTATATTAGGAGAGCCACCAGTAAAAAGCGAAAAAACTTGGAAATGGCATTCTCCTTTTAGAGATGGAGATAGTGACCCATCATTATGTGTTAACGAAGTTAGCATAACAGACTTCGGAGGAGATTTTAAAGGAGATATTTTTAAATTTGTTGTTTCTATAGGTAAAGCAATTAATAATTTTGAAGCATTAAGATATATTGCAAAGGAATTTAATATTAAATTACCCTCAAACTATAAAAGACAAATTACAAAAATTTCACAAAATAAAAATATAGCATACAAAAAATATTTTGAATTAAAACCAACAGATAAGAAAGCAGATGAAATTTATTGTATGTTTGATGACACAACTTTTACAAGAAAACCAGCAGGAGAGGAAATAGGAGCTATAAAAAACAATATTGCAAAATTACACCCTATGGCTTATAGCCTAAAAGATATTAAAAGTAATTTAATTACAGGACATACTTGTATTCCTGCAGGAATAAAATCACAAAATGACTGGAAAGATGATACCAATTTTTATCAAGTATTTATGGTTGATGTAGACAATGTAAAAACTGTAAATAGTGTAAAACAAAACATAACTGTTGATAATGAAAAACATATTACAGTTGATAAAATTATTAGTTACTGTAAAGAAATTAATTTGTTGCCAACATTTGTATACTATACATTTTCACATTCAAAACATCAACACAAATTCAGATTAGTATATATATTAGAAATGGCAACACAAAACCAAGAAATTGTAAAAGCAATATATAGTGGCTTTAAAGAGACATTTAAGGACTATAATGTAGACACAGCACCAACTAGTATTGCAACAATGTTTTTTGGTGGTACAAGTATTGCTTATGAAAGCGATATCTTTTATAAAATAGCCGAAGTAACAAAAGAAGTTACTTCTGATGTTCCATCAGTAGAAGTAATAGATAATCATGAATTAGAACAATGTATGAAGGCATTGAAAGGAACAAATTATTTCATATATAATGGGCATTTATATTACGTCAAAAGTGAAGATAAATATGTTCAAATAAGTAATTTTGTTACTTACCCAATAGAAAAAATCAACTATATAAATGGTAGGGACACAGAAACATTTTATAAAGTAAAATGTCTAATACTAGATGAGCCTAGTATTAAACTGCCTGAACAATTAATAACAGTTGAACAATTTCAAAAAAACAATTATATTTTAGGCTCTAATTGGGACAAGTACGCAATTGCTTCAGCAGGAAGTACAATTCCTGATAAATTAAGAGAAGTAAGTCAACATATAGGTAGACACATTATGGAAGAAAAAAATATTTATGCACATACAGGATTTACTAGAATTAATGGTAAATTGTGCTATTTGTACCATGGCGGTGTAATTGGAGATGTTGAAGATGTTTATTCAGATTTATTAATGGATAAACTAGAAAGATATTGTTTTACAAATAAAGAGTTTAATACAGAACAAGCACTTCAATGTAGTGTATCAATATTAGATATGGCAAGTTATGATATAACAATACCATTACTTGCAACAATATATACAGCTCCTTTAACTTCAATGTTTAGTGAGCTAGGTGTTCATCCTGATTTTATCTTATTTATACAAGGTAAAACCGGAACTAGAAAAAGTAGTATTACTGCATTATCATTATGTCATTTTGGTATTTTTAATAGAGATACTTTTCCTGCAAGTTTTAGGGACACTCTAAATAGTATCGAAAAGAAAGCATTTTTGATAAAAGATTCTATTATCGTAGTTGATGATTACAACCCCGAAACTATTGGAAGTAGAAAGTTAGATACAATGGAAAGGCTTTATGCAATGTATGGAGATAGAATTGGTAGAACTAGAATGTCTCAAAACGGTAAAACATTAAAATTACCTTATGTTGCGAGAGGTATGTGTATTGTAACAGGAGAAACAGTACCTGATGTTGCACAAAGCAGAATTGCTAGGTCATTAATCGTAAATGTAAAAGAAGATAGTATAGACTTAAATAGATTAACAGAGTTACAAAACAATATCGAAGAATTGGCTTTTTGTATGAAAAATTACATAAAATGGATAATACAAAATGAGGATAACATTAAAGCATTTGCAAAGAAAAACTTCCAAGTCTTAAAAGCAAAACAAAATAAAAATGCTCATGCAAGAACAAATGAAATTGCAAATGTTTTAACTATTGGTTTTTCACTTTTTACGCAATTTTTATCTGATAACAAAGTTATTGATAATATTAGAAAAGAAGAATTAGACAAGAGTTGCTATCAAACATTATTAAAACTTGTTGAAAACCAAACACAAGAAATTATTGAGTTAAAACCTACAGAAATGTTCTATAATGCTCTAGACCAACTATTTGCAAC
Organism: uncultured Clostridia bacterium; assembly: GCA_944387525.1. Taxonomy (GTDB): domain Bacteria; phylum Bacillota; class Clostridia; order TANB77; family CAG-508; genus CAG-269. The sequence continues at coordinate 28,147 of CALXFF010000025.1, forward strand.
AAAAAATATTAGTATTGTAGACTATGAAACAGGTGAAAAAATAGATGGTATGTCAGAAGGTGGTTTAAATGTAGGTTACTATGATAACAATGAAGACTTGTTCTATTTCTTTCCTAATGTAATTTATAATGCTATTTGTAAATTTTATTCTAATGGAAATGTAAAATTTCCTATAAACGCAAGAACTCTTTGGAAGTATTTACTTGAAGAAGATAAACTATATAGAACAGATAATAGAAGATATACTATACAACGAAGAGTTAATGGAAAAAACCAATCAGTTGTAGCAATTAGACCAAAAGAAAATTATAAATTTAGTTTTGATACAAAAGATACAAAACCAGTTAATTGGAAAAAGACAAACTCTAATCATTTTGAAAAGAATAGGTATAATCCTTTTTAAATTTTAATTGTAAAAAGTGTGATATTAATTTTATAAATTACACTTTTTACAAAAATTGCAATATATAAAATAATTAAGGAGATGTGCAATATTATGAGCAAATTAGAAATCAAAGAAACTGAAATATTAAAGGATTTTGATGATATTTTAACATTTAAAGAATTTAAACAAGTACTAAAATTAGGTAGGAATAAGGCTTATGAACTATTACAAAATAATATTATTCCCTCTATAAGAATTGGAAAATCTTATCGTATACCTAAAATAAATGTTATTAATTATCTTCAAAATCAAAAATAAGCCTTTACCTAATGCAACCCTATATCATATACTATTTTTCATATATAAATGGGTTGCTTTTTAAATACAGGCTATGTGGTGGAAGTAGTAGACGCACAGAACTGAAAAAATATATAATTGAAAGGAGATAATGATAAAATGATAAATAATAAAGCAACACAAGAATATATAAATGTTACAAGTAATTTAGTAATAATGAGAGGAATATATCAAGTTGTATTAAACTACTATATTAATGGAAAGCGTAAACAAAAATGGAAAAGTTTAAAAATTAAAGCTGTTTCTGGTAATAAAACTCTTGCTAAAAGAAAGCAAAAGGAAATTGAAAGACAATTTGAAGAAGAATTAAATACACCAAAAGAAACTACTGAATATCAAGGAAGTAACATTTTATTTGGTAAATATATGGAAGAATGGTTAGAAACTATGAAACCTAGAGTAGAATTATCTACCTTCCCTTCTTATGAAAATAAGGTAAAAATTATTTCAAAGTATTTTAATGATTTAGGAATCAAACTGCGTGATTTAAAAAAATCACATCTTAAAACTTTTTATAATCATTTAATGCAAACAAGAAATATAAAACCTCAAACAGTTAAAAGATATCATGCAAACATTCATAAAGCCTTAAAAGAAGCTGTAGAATTAGAATTAATACCAATTAATCCTTCTGACAATATTAATTTAGATAAATCAGAACAATATATAGCTTCTTATTATAACAAAGATGATTTAGAAAAACTTTTTGAAGTTGCAAGGGGTAGTATCATAGAATTACATATATTACTTGCTTCATATTATGGATTAAGAAGAGAAGAAATTTGTGGTTTGAAATTTTCTTCAATAAATTTTGTCGACCATACGCTAACTATTTCTCATACAGTTACACAATGTAGAGTAAATGGTAAATATACAACTATTAAAAAAGACCGTACTAAAAATAGAAGTTCATATAGGACTTTACCTTTAATACCAGTTATAGAAGATTTATTATTAAAAGAAAAAGCAAAACAAGAAAAAAATAAGAAATACTTTGGTAACACTTATAAAAATAAAGAAGGATATATATTAGTTGATGATGAAGGTAAACTTATTAAACCAGATACAGTAACTAAAACTTTTAGAAAATTAATAGAATATAATGATTTAAAAAAAATACGTTTCCATGATTTGCGCCATTCGACAGCATCTTTATTACTTGCTAATGGTATAAATATGAAAGAAATACAATTATACCTTGGTCATTCTAATTTCAACACTACTGCTAATCTTTACTCTCATGTTGATAGTTCTTCTAAAGAAAAATCAGCTAATGTAATTGCTAATGTTTTAAATACATAAAAAAAGTCCTATAACTAACTGCAGATTAGTATAGGAACAACCCATTTATATATAAACCCTTATAAATGTTGTAACACTTATTTAACAAATTTTAATTTTGTTTGACATTTTGTTTGACATTAGATATTTTATACTTTCTTAAAATCGTTAAACTCGTGTATTTTACTATGGTGGCTTCAAGTGGAATCGAACCACTGACACAAGGATTTTCAGTCCTCTGCTCTACCGACTGAGCTATGAAGCCATTTTGTTAAAAGAAAAACATAAGAAATGTTTTTCCTTAACAAAAAAATGGCGACCCGGAACGGGCTCGAACCGTCGACCTCTAGCGTGACAGGCTAGCGTTCTAACCAACTGAACTACCGGGCCGTAAAAACATGGTGGTCGCTACAGGGCTCGAACCTGTGACCCCCTGCTTGTAAGGCAGATGCTCTCCCAGCTGAGCTAAGCGACCATGTCCTTTCGACGAGATTTATTATACTAACTTTTTTATCACTTGTCAAGCATATTTTTAAATTTTTTTATTTTTTTACTAAAAAGCAAAATTTTCATTGCCAATGCAACAACTTTTTTCTCAAAAGTGTTGTCATATTCTCGTTTTATATTTTTGTTTTTC
>CALXFF010000026.1 GCA_944387525.1 uncultured Clostridia bacterium
TTGCATCCTTTTCTTCTCCTATTGCTGTATTTACCTTTGCATCATTTGCTCTTGTTAATATTCCATTTTCTCCTGTTAATGTTGCAATACTTACTCCCGCAAGGATTAGAAGCACAATTATTGTAACTATCAAAGCAATTAATGTTATACCTTTATTCCTCATATTTTTGTCTTTTTCTCCTTTCATTTCATTCATCTTCTCCCTTCTTTTGTAATTTTAATTGATTTAAAAATTCGCTTTTTATTCCCTTTTGTTTTTATTCGTAAGACAATTAATTTATTTTAAAATAATTTACTTTATATAATTATTCCCATTTCTGTAAATAGTATTCATTACTAATTACTTTAGACAAAAATATGAACTTTTCAATGTCCTTCTTTTCTATTTACAAAAATAGACCTAATTATTATGTCTCTATTTTATACAACTGTAATAATTAAGTCAATAATTTTGTAAAACTTTTTGTTAAATTTTTTATTCAAGGTACAAAAAAGTATTTAATATAATATCATAACTAATAAGAAATTATTTAAAATGTGAATTGTAACTATTCTTTAATTTCTTTTGACAACTTATCAATCGCCTTAGTCTCAATCCTTGAAACATATGAACGAGAAATTCCCATCATTGAGGCAATTTCATGCTGAGTTTTTGGCTTATGGCCACCTATTCCAAATCTTAACTCTAAAATTGTCCTTTCTCTATCTTTTAAAATCTCTTTCATTTTTTCTAATAGCAATTTTATTTTCATTTTGATATCTACTTCTTCTTCGATATTTCTTTCGTTGTTTTCTAATACCTCTTGTAAAGTTACAATGTTATCATCTTTATCTTTTCCAATTGGCTCATTTAGATACACTTCTGCTCCTAACTTTTTTGTAGCTCTTAAATGCATTAAAATTTCGTTATCTATACATCTTGAAACATATGTAGAAAGCCTTGCCCCTTTTTCCATTTTAAAACTATTGACTCCTTTTATAAGTCCAATAGTTCCGATTGATATCAAATCATCTTGGTCAACTTTTGCTGTACTATATTTTTTTGCAACATGTGCAACTAATCTTAAGTTTCTTTCTATTAATAAATTTCTTGCTTCTTCATCTCCTTGTTCCATTAATTCTAAACATTTTTTCTCTTCTTCACTAGTTAATGGTTCTGGAAATAAAGTTCCCCCTTGAATATATCCGAACAACAAAAACTGCTGATTTCAAAAATTCTATAAATCCTAAAACCCCAGCCATACAAAGTGATGCAAACATATTAGCACCTCCATTTATTCTCATACTCAAATTATATGTTTGAGAAAAATAAAAGTGCCTGACCTTATAAATTTGTTCTAAAATGTTTTTTTCTTCATAGTTTTTACTATATAATATTCAAATTTTATTAGGTGAAAAGTTATGAAATCTTTTTTTATCGATTCTTTAAAAGGTATTGCTCTTGGTGCTGGAGCTATTTTACCTGGAATTAGTAGTGGTGTTCTTTGTGTTATTTTTGGAATTTATGAAAAATTATTAGATAGTATATTGTATTTTTTTAAAGATATTAGAAAGAATTTTAGATTTTTATTACCTATTTTTATTGGTGTGTTTATTGGTGTTTTGATTTTTAGTAATTTTTTACAATATTTTTTGATTACATTTCCTATCCAAACTAATTCTATTTTTATAGGACTTATTTTAGGAACTATTCCTAGTCTTTTAGAAACTTTAAAAAAAGAAGAAAATACTTCAAAAACTAATTTCAAATATTTTTTAGCTTTTTTAATATGTTTTTCTATTGGTGTTGGAAGCGTGTTATTAGAAAACTCTTTTTCTACCACAGATATAGGAAGTATAGAAAATGTGAGTTTTCTATATTTAATGTTATCTGGATTTATTATGTCTGTTGGAATTGTTATTCCTCGGAGTTAGTAGCACTATAATATTGATGCTTCTTGGCGTGTATTCTATTTATTTAACTGGTATTTCTACACTATCTTTTAATGTCTTAATACCTATGGGAATTGGATTGGTTATAGGTTGTTTTGTTTTTATGAAATTTACTAAATTCCTTTTAGACAGATTTCATAATATAACTTTTGCTGGAATAATAGGATTTACACTCGGCTCAATCTTTGTACTATTCCCAACCTTTTCATCTGGTTTAGAACTCCTAATAATTCTAACTAGCATCATTTTAGGTTTTATAATTTCTTCCGTTTTATGTGTGTAGAAAATTAAAAATTAAATTATTCATTAATTACGAATGCGAATGAAATCATATTAGAAATTATTAAAATAAATCATAGGAGAATCTCAAACTAGCTTTGAGAGGTGCCTATGATTTATTTTTAGAATTTCTTTATGATGTAATGTTAGCCGAGTAATAATAAATAATTTAATTGTTAATCCAATTTTATTTTTTTCTTCTCAAAATCCAATCTTTTTCACACTTAATAGGTAACTTCATCTTCACCAATTGCCCTTTAACACCTGGGCTTATTTCTGTTATCTCCTCAACAGTTTCATCATTCCACAATTTTTCTATATTAAATACATAAGGTTCAATCCTATTTGGAATCAAAATTTCTAAAGTATCTCCTACTTTCAATTTATTCTTAATTTCAATTACAGATTTTTCTTCTTGATATTCTACAACTTTTCCACCAAACTCATAATTTTCATTATACTGTCTTCCGCCATATTCTTGAATATCCTTATTATTTCTATCATTAAAATAAAAAGTTGTAAGACCTCTTGTTTTAACTTTATCTAATTCATTTAAATATTTAGTGTAATCATAGTTCTCAGGATCTTTTTGATAATCATCAATTGCATTTCTATATGCATTTATAACACTTGCTAAATAATACTCTGTTTTTAGTCTTCCCTCAATTTTAACACTATCTATTCCCATATCAATAATTTCTGGGATTTCTTTTATTAAGCATAAGTCTTTTGATGAAAAAATACTTGTTCCATATTCACTTGTTTCAATTGGCATTAATTCTCCTGGATTATTTTTTTCTTCTGCATACAAGTTATATGACCATCTGCAACTTTGTGCACAATCTCCTAAGTTTGCACTTCTACATGTTAAAAAGTCGCTTAAAAAACATCTTCCAGAAAACGCAAAACATATTGCTCCATGTACAAATATTTCTACTTCTAAATCTTTTGGTTTGTTTTCCATTATGTATTTTAACTGTTCTTTGTTCATTTCTCTTGCCATTATGACTCTTTTTGCTCCATATTTGTACCAGAATTTACAGTCTTGCAAGCTGATAATATTTGCTTGTGTGCTAACATTGATTGGCACACTTGGTGCATATTGTTTTAATGTTTCTATTACGCCTACATCTGATGCGATTATTCCATCTGGTTTTAATATTTCTAATTCTTTTGCCATTTCAATTATTTCTTCATATTTTTCATCCCATGCAAATATATTTAGTGTTACATATACTTTTTTACCTAATTCATGAGCATATTTTATTGTTTTCTTTAAATCTTCATCTTTCATATCTGCTCTAGCTCTTAATGATAATGATGATGTTCCACAATATACTGCATCTGCTCCATATAAAAATGCGATTTTTGCTTTTTCAAATGACCCTGCTGGGGCTAATAATTCTATTTGTTTCATTTATTTGACCTCTTTCTACTTTTTTACTATTTTATCTATATGCAACATATATATTACCATATAAACCTAAAAATTTCAATGAATTTGTATGATAATTTTATGTTTCCTTGTTGTTATTTATATGATTTCATGATATAATTATGTTATCAATTTTTTATAAGAAAGGACGTATATTATGAAACAAGAAACTTTTGATTTAATTCATCGGAACTATGTAATAGCGGTTGAACAATCAAACAATATTCTTGAGATCATAAGAAATCTCAGCAAACTGTTATCTAATTGTACTGTATGCGAAGAAGATAGTTTGCAATTTGATGCATTTTTGTATAGTTTGGAAAGAGCAGTAAAGAAAAGAGAAAAAACTTTTGAACTAACAAATTTAGCATCAGATATTTCATTTGTCATTATGTATATCATTATTTGGTTAAATACTACCAAAGATAAGCATATTGATATCAATTTAACTGCACGGAGAAAAGCTTTAGAAAGCGAACTTACAAAGCTGTTAAAGAGGTCTATTGCTAATAGTTCCCCTCGTATCTATGATAGATTCGGATTAAGGGGAAATATTTTAAACAATAACTCTAAAGAAGAAGCTACTGAGTTATTATATGATGTTGTAAATTATACAATCAGCATCATTAGCAAACAAAATAGACATATCTATTTTGAGTTTTTGGATTGGGTAAATTCCAATTCATCAATTGATGATTTCACTAGAGAACGGATTAAATTTACTTTAAAACTGCCTTTTGTAATAGAAGAAGGTCAGAAAATAGAATCTAAATTTGATTCTTGTGAATATCCTGATGTGTATGTACCCAAATCTCCGAAGATTTGGTATCCAAATTTGGTTAAAGACTATATTTCTTCACCAAAACCAAATGGATATCAGTCATTGCATTTTATTTTGGCATTAGATGAGTATTCTGAAATTTTACCTGGTTCACATTTTGAACTCCAGTTCAGAACTCACTATATGCATCAATATGCGACAAATGGTCCGGCATCTCATCTTGAATATGAGGATGCGAAAAGTAAGGCTGACAATGATGTTGACTTAAGAGATATCTTCCTTGTTGATGATTTTTCTAAAATCAACATTGTCGGCTTTACTGGTTACAATTCTGTTGATGATGATATTGATGGTGTACATTTTGCAAAAGTATTTGTAAACCGTCGTATTAGTTCAATTCTTGTATAGTCTTTCACTTACCTAAGGAGTTCTTTCTTAGGTAAGTTTTCTTTTTATTGTTGCTATATTTCTTTATTTGTGTTAAAAATAATTTATAAATGAATTAACATTCTTTTATCTTTTACATATTCTATAAATAGAATAAATTTTAATAATAAAAGCGAAAATTTTTTGTGTTGGAGGTATCCTATGAAAACAAATTATAAAGTAGCAATTGTTGGCGCTACACGGTTTAGTTGGAAGAACTGCATTAAAAGTATTAGAAGAAAAAAACTTTCCACATGTTAGTTATACACTTTTTTGCTCTTCAAAATCTGCAAATACAAAAATAACTTTTTTAAATACAACATATATTGTGCAAGAATTAACTGAAAAATCTTTTGATGCACATTTTGATTATGCAATTTTTTGTGCTGGTGGCTCTACTTCTAAAAAATATGCCCCTATTGCAGCAAAAAGTGGCTGTATCGTTATTGATAATAGTAGTGTATTTCGTATGGATGAAGATGTGCCATTAGTTGTACCTGAAGTAAATCCAGAGGATATACGCAAAAATCATGGTATTATTGCAAATCCAAATTGTTCTACTATTCAGGCGGTTTTACCTTTAAAGGCTATTGATGATAAATATGGAATTAAAAGAATTGTTTATTCTACATATCAAGCTACTTCTGGTGCAGGTAGGTCTGGAATTGAAGATTTAAATAATAAAGCTGAAGGTGATAAACTTCAAAAATTCCCATATTCAATTTATAATAATTGTATTCCTCACATTGATGTTTTTATGGAAGATGGTTATACAAAAGAAGAGCATAAAATGATTGATGAAACTAGAAAAATCTTACACAAACCCAACTTGCCAATTACTGCAACGGCTGTTAGAGTTCCTATTGTAAATTGTCATGGAGAATCAATTAATGTGGAATTAGAAAGTGATTTTGATATTTATGATGTTAAAATCTTGTTAGAAAACTATCCTGGTATTATTGTTGTAGATAATCCAGAGAAAAATCATTATCCATTAGCTAGTCGTGCTGATGGTCATGATGAGGTTTTTGTTGGTAGAATTCGTCGTGATTATAGTGTACAAAATGGTTTAAATATGTGGGTTGTAGCAGATAACTTAAGGAAAGGTGCTGCTTCTAATGCCATTCAAATTCTAGAAAAACTTCTATATTCTTAAGTTTTCATTAAATTAAACTTTATGTAATTGAACAAATAATATTTTTATGTTATAATAAAAAAGAAGTACATAAGATATAAAGAGGTATTTAAATGAAACAAATAGTCAAAGAAATTATTGACAAGGATGTCGAATTTCAAAATATTATAAAAGAATTGCTTGATAATGAAACTGTTCAAAAGATGAAAAATTTTAGACAACATTATGAAACAACTTGTTTTGACCATTGTTACACAGTTTCTTATTATTGTTATTTAATTTGTAAAAAGTATAATTTGGATTATATATCAGCTGCAAGAGCTGGTATGCTTCATGATTTATTTTTATATGATTGGAGAGAAAGACAACCTAATCGAAAAGGGTTACATGCATTTACTCATGGAAGAACTGCTTGCAAAAATGCTTGTGAATTATTTGATTTAAATGAAAAAGAAAAAGATATGATTATCAAACATATGTGGCCTGTAACTGTTCAATTACCTAACTCTTTAGAAGGTTTAATTTTAACTTTTGTTGATAAGTATTGTGCTATGTCTGAAAGTTTTGATATATTAAAAACAAGGCTTCTTTTAAAAAAGCCATTACGCTATGTTTATAGTTTTTTAAGTATGGTATCAGTTTATTTATAAAATTTGGTTATATAAAAAAGTCTGAACATATAAAATTCAGGCTTTTTTATTACATCTTATCTTCTGACCATCTCATCATTCTTATATCTTTATATTTTGATAGGACTTCTTTGTACTTATCGTATTCTTCTTCCCATAAACCATCTGGAACTTTATCAAATGCTTTAAATATTTTTTCCGCTTCTGCAAGATATATTATTTGTTCTTGTGGTGACATTTTTTCATATTGTTTTGCAAAATTGTATAATTTATCTAACATTTGGTTTGCTTCTATAAATCCCCAGAAATCTTTTACTTTCATTCCAAATAACTTTATTTGTAATACGGCATAGACTACTAATGCAAATATAACAAATATTAGTATATATACTATTGCCCATATACCATCCATCTTTCCACCTCTTTAGTTTGTTTGCTACTCTCTTTCTAATAATTTACTATTTTAATAATATATTTATTTTATATTTTTGTCAATATTATTCAACAAATATTAGCCTATCCTTGTATCTTCTCCTAGTAACCTTTCATTTTCTGCCTCATTTTCTAAATCTTGTGCTATATCGTCTAGACTATTTTCTAATTCTTCTTTGCTTAAATATTCTTTATTTACTTTTTCTTTTAATTTATTTTCTATATCATTTTGATTATATGTCTCTCTAAGTTCTGGATTATTATCTAAAATATTTCTAGCACATACTTTTATATATGCATCTTCCATTGACATTACATGTTCTGATTTTGTTGAAGGGTCTCCATCTATGTCTTTTTCTGTCGCCTTATTACAATCTTCATGTTCTTTTTCATGCGCTTTTATTTCTTCTAGATTTGCTTTTACTGTGTATTCTCCATTTCTTTCATATTCTCCAATTACAGCTCTTGTTGATGTATCTGTTGCAAAAAATGTATTGCCATCTCTTACTTGAACTCCCATTGTTTCAGTAGAATCTCTTGCTTCTTCTCCTATGTTCATCTCAACTCTTCCCATTTCTTTGTTATCAAGTTGTATTATTTTATCTCCAATTTCATATTCACTTAAAATGCTGTCTTTTTCTACTGTTCCATCATCTCTAACTTGATATTTTCCTTGTACTGGATTGTCACCTGATGCTGACCTTTGTTGCAATTCTGGTATGTATTTTTGTAATGGTTCAACTTTTCCATCTTTGCTGATTGCAACTAAAGAATATCTTGTAGAATTCCTATCATAACTTTTGCCATTTTCATCTTTCATTCTGTTCATTTCATCTGAATAGATTACTCCAACTTTTGTAATGTTTTGTGGGATTTTTCCGCCAAGCCATTTGCGTATATCATGCATATCATTTGCTCTTTCACTTAGCTCTATTTCTTGCAATATATTTGTATTTTTGGTTGTGCTTTCGTCATTTTTTTGTTGTTCTTGACCTTTTCTACTGTTTTCTTGTTCAGTCTTTTTACTTTCCAAATTACGTTTATTTTCATTTTGTTTTTTATTGTCTTTATTGTTATTCTCTCTATCTAGTTCTAAAATCCTTACATCTCTGATATGACTTCTTTCTATTCCTAATTCATCTATGTATTTATCAATTTCTCTAGTTTCTTTTGCTGCACTTTCAATATCTTCTCTATCTAATCCATCTATTTTGTCTTTAATTTGTGCACTTAATTCATTTTCTAATGTGTTTTGTTTCTCTGCTTTGTCTTGCTCCATTACTCCTAATTTTTGAAGTGCTTCTAAGACATATGAATTTTCTCTCATGATAATATTTCCGTATTTAACTATATTTGTGTTTAATTCTCCTATTTGGACATTTCCTATATAGTATTCATACTCATATTTATTTTGTGGATTTTTGACTACTGTAACTTCAATATTTTTTCCGTTTAAATTAATTTTCATTTTTTCCTCCTTTGGGGACGTGCCAAATCGTTTCATTTTGAAACAAAAGGGACAGACCCTATATTTTAATAAAAAAGATGTGTCCCAAAGTGGACAAAATGTCTCATTAAGAAACGTCCCCAATGAGACATGCCACCAAATCATACTCGTTAGAATCAACAATTTTGCATTTTATAAATTGGTGTATGTATTTATTAGGATTTTCTTCATTGCATTTTATATACACTAATCCATCAATATCTGGTGCATCTTGCATGGTTCTTCCTATTAGGTATTTTCCATCAAACGATATATTTTCTACTAGGACTTCACATTCTTTTCCTATTTTTTCTTTCATTTTTTCTGCTGCGATTTTTTGTTGTGCTTTCATTATCTTATTATATCTTGATTTTTTAGTGTTCCCATGTATTTGTTCTGGAAGTCTTGCAGCTGGTGTACCATCTTCTTTTGAGTACATAAATGTTCCTAGTCTATCAAATTTTGTTTCTTTTACAAATTCTAATAAATCTTTAAAGTCTTCCTCTGTTTCGCTTGAAAATCCTACAATTAGACTTGTCCTTATTATTGCATCTGGAATTTTATTTCGTATTTTAGTTATTATTTCTTTAATTTGCTTTTTATTGGTTTTTCTATTCATTTTTTTCAATATAGTATCACTAGAATGTTGAATTGGTATATCAAAATATTTTGCTATTTTATCGTTTTTTGCCACGACCTCTATTAATTCATTTGTTATTCCTTCTGGATAAGAATATAGGAAACGTATCCATTTTAATTCTTTAATTTTGCATAATTCTTGTAATAGTTCTGCTAATTTGCTTTCTCCGTATATATCAATTCCATATTTTGTTGTGTCTTGTGCTATTATTATTAATTCTTTTATTCCTTTTTTTGCAAGCATTTTTGCTTCTTCTATAATATCTTCTTTTTTTCTACTTACAAATGGTCCTCTTATATATGGAATTGCACAATATGTACATTTGTTGCTACATCCTTCTCCGATTTTTAGATATGCATAATCTTGTCCAGTTGTGATAGTTCTTTCTAAAAATTGCTCTTGTGTTAGCATTGGCATTTTAGGAATTTCTGTTATTTTTTTACTACTTTTTTTCTTTTTTATTACAATGTCTCTTTTTATTAAGTCTTCTATTTGTTCCCATAATGTATCATAGTCTTCTATTTTTACAAATAAATCTACTTCTGGTAATGCTTTTACAAGCTCATCATAATATCTTTGTACTAAACATCCCATTACTATTAAATATTTACAATTTCTGTTTTTGTATTCTGCCATTTCTAATATTGTGTTTATTGCTTCTTCTTTTGCAGACTCAATAAATCCACAGGTATTTATTACTAAAATATCTGCTTTTTCTTCGTTATTTACAATTCTAAAGTTATGTTTTTTGAACATTCCTATTGTTGCTTCAGTATCTATTAAATTTTTGCTACATCCTAAAGATATAAATCCTACATTCATTACTTATTTCAACCTTTCTTTGGAAAAGCGGGATTAGGGGACGGGGCTTAAAATCCCTGTTTTTATTTTATTTGTTAAAGGTCCGTCCCTCTTTCCCTAAAAACAGGGATTTTAAGCCCCGTCCCCTAATCCCGCTTTTTTCCTAGTGTGATATTATGTGCTTTCGAGTCAACTCCATCAAATCTAATTTTGTAAACCCTTCTACTTGTACTTTACTTCTATCTTTTTTTATTTCTTCTTTTAGTAAATTTTCAATTTTTTCTCTATTATTTTCATCCTTCATGTCAATATAGTCAATTATTATTATTCCTCCAATATCTCTTAGCCTTAATTGTTTTGCTATTTCTATTGTTGCTTCTTCATTTACTTTATATATTGTTTGTTCTAAGCTCTTTGTTCCAGTATATTTTCCTGTATTGACATCAATTGCAGTTAATGCTTCTGTTTTATCAATTGTTATAAAACCTCCACATTTTAACCAAATTTTTCTGTTCTGCATTTTTTCTATTTGCTTCTCTAAATCATATTTTTCAAATATATTTTTTGATTTGTCTAATTCCATCTTTGTATTTTGATATTCTTTATTTTCTTTCTTGTATTTTTCTAATTTGTTTAAGTCTTTTTGAGTGTTTACTATTATTTTGTCTATTTTTTCATCTGCTAAATCTAATAGCATTTTCTCTATTAGGCTTTCACTTTCATATAATAGTTTTGGCTCATGTAAATCTGGGTCTACTGATGTTTTTATAATGTTTTCCCATTTTTCTTCCACTTTTTTTATGTCATCAATAATTTCTTGCTCTTTTCCTTCTGCTGATGTTCTTATTACAGCTCCATTTCCGTCGCTTAAATTTTCTTTTACTAGTTTTATTAATCTTTGTTGTTCTTCTTTATTTTCTATTTTTTGTGAAACTGTAATTATATCTGTATTTGGCATTAATGCTATATATTTTCCAGGTATATTTATGTGTGTTGATACTCTAGCACCTTTTTGCTCTGTACTATCTTTTTTTACTTGGACTAAAAGTTTCATGTTTGGTTTCACTAATTGTGTGATATCTATGGTGTTGTCAATCTCTTCTTTTGTTTCATCAACTTTCCTCATTATGTCTTTTAAATGTATAAAACTATTTTTTTCGCTTCCTATATCTACAAATGCTGCCTGCATACCTTTTACGATATCTTTAACAATTCCTATATATATGTTTCCTTCTTTTCTATTATCTTCATTTAAATTTTCTTCGTAATATTCAACTAATTTTCCATTTTCTATTAATGCTATTGTTGATTTATCTTTTTGTCTTTGTATTATAATTTCTGTCATAAAATTTTTTCCTCCTTTTGGCACGTCCCTAATTGAATAAATTCATTGCTCTATCTATTCCGCTTTTTACTATTTCTATTACTGCTTCTTTTGCTAAATCTGTGCTTTTTTCTAATATTTTTTTGTTTTCTTCCGGAATTTTTCCTATTACATAATTTATTAGATCACCTTTATGTTCAGGTTTTCCAATTCCTATTCTTACTCTTGGAAATTTTTCAGTTCCTATTTCCTTTATTACTGATTTCATCCCATTATGTGTTCCTGGTCCTCCAGTTTTTCTTAATTTGATAATTCCTGGTTCTATATCAATATCGTCATATATGATGATTAAGTTTTCTGTATTTATTTTATAAAATGCTATTATTTCTTTTATGCTTTCTCCACTTAAATTCATATACGTTTGTGGTTTTAGTAAGATAACTTTTTCTCCTTCTATTATTCCTGTTCCATATATGCCTTTAAAATTTGTTTTTGAGAATTCTATATTATATTTTTTGGCTATTTTATTAATTGTATCAAATCCCATATTGTGTCTTGTATTTGAATATTCTGGTTCTGGATTTCCTAATCCTACAATTATATACATTTTGTTTTCTCCTTGACTTTTATAATAAATTATTTCACTATTATATATTTTAACCTTTTTTTTGATTTTTGGCAAGTTTATCAATTTTTTTGCAAGAAAAAAGCACCTTTAAAAAGTGCCTTTAATTACTATATACGTAAAATCTTTGATTTTCCCTATATAATTATTCTGCTGATTCTTCTGATTTTTCTTCAGCTTCTGGTGCTTCATAAGCTTCTAAGATAGCTTTTTGAATTTTCTCTCTAGTTTCAGCATTGATTGGATGAGCTATATCTTTAAATTCTCCGTTTGGAGTTTTTCTACTTGGCATAGCTATAAATAATCCATTTTGACTTTCGATAACTTTAATATCGTGAACTGCGAATTCGTTATCGAATGTTACAGAAGCAACAGCTTTCATTCTGTTCTCTGAATTTACTTTTCTTAAACGTACATCTGTGATTTGCATTTTAAAATGCACCTGCCTTCCCTAAGTTTAAATTTTGTACATATCGTTTAATTCTATGTACATTTATATTATTCTTCATAAAAAACTTTTTTCCTTCTTTTTTTTACAAAAAAGTTAGATTTTATTAATACGATTTATTATCTGAACTTTTTCTGCTACTTTTTGGCTATTTTATACACCTTTTTTTTATTTTTTTAATACTATATTTAGTAGAAGTATTGAATTTTCACGTATTTAAGTATATAATATTTTTACTAAATGAAAATTCCTAGGGGAGTGATTTTTTTATGCCAAATATAACTAATTTAAGAAAATATAAAAATATACATATGATTGGAATTGGTGGAGTTAGTATGAGCGGAATAGCTGCAATATTAAAAAATTGGGGCTTTAATGTTACTGGCTCTGACATGTCTGATTCTGAAACAGTACAAGAATTAAAAAATAATGGAATTAAAGTTACAATTGGTCATAATCTAGAAGATGTTGCAAATTCTGATGTTGTGGTTTATTCTGCTGCAATAAAAAAAGATGACCCTGAAATGGTAGAGGCTCATAGACTTAATATTCCTACAATTGAAAGAGCTGATTTTTTAGGTGAAATTACTAGATGTTATAAAGATACAATATGTATTTCTGGAACTCATGGAAAAACTACTACTACCTCTATGGTGTCTATTGCATTTATCGAAGCCCTTAAAGATCCAAGTATTCAAGTTGGAGCTTATTTAAACGCAATTAAAGGTAACTATTTAGTTGGTAATAGTGAACATTTTATTATTGAAGCATGTGAATATGTCGAAAGTTTTTTGAAATTTAGCCCTAAAGCTGAAATTATTTTAAATATTGATAATGACCATTTAGATTATTTTAAAACTTTTGATAATATAAAAAATGCTTTTATTAAGTATGTTAAATTGTTACCTGATGATGGTATTTTAGTAATTAATGGTGATGATAAAAATTGTTTAGATTTAAAACAATTTACAAATGCAAAAGTTACTTCTTATGGTATTGATAATAAAAATGCTGATTTTTATGCTGATAGCATAGTATTTGATAATGATGGATTTGCATCTTTTGATGTATATCATCATGGGGAATTGTTTGGACATTTTAGTCTTTCAGTTCCTGGAAAGCATAATGTTTTAAATGCTTTAGCATGTATTTGTTTATGTGTAAATTATTCAATTGATGTTCCACATATTCAAACTGCTTTGAAAAAATTTACTGGGGCACATAGAAGGTTTGAATTTAAAGGTAAAATAAATGATACTATTAGTGTTTATGATGATTATGGTCATCATCCTACTGAAATAGTTGCAACTGCAAATTCTTTGAAAAATAAGAAATATAATGAATCTTGGGTGGTTTTTCAACCTCATACATATAGTAGAACTAAAAATTTATTAAATGATTTTGCAAATGCTTTATTAAACTTTGACCATATAATTGTTTTGGATATTTATGCTGCAAGAGAATCTAATACATATAATATTTCTTCTAAAGATTTAGTTGATAAAATTAATTCTTTAGGTAAAAGTGCTTTATATATTCCTGATTTTGATGAATGCGTTTCTTTTGTAAAGTCTCATGTAAAACCTAATGATGTTGTTATGACGTTAGGTGCTGGTACAGTTACTCAAATTGGTCCAATGCTGTTAAAATAGAGGGATTTTAAGCTCCGTCCCCGAATCCCTCTAGCCTGCTTTAACATTATGTCACCAAATACTGCATATCCTTCTTTTGGGTTATTTACTAATACATGTGTAACTGCCCCAATAAATTTTCCATTTTGAATTATTGGAGAACCTGACATTCCCTGTATTATTCCACCTGTTTTTTCTAATAATCTTTCATCTGTTACTTTTATTTCCATACTTTTATTGTCATAATTATTTTCTTTAAATATTTTTTCAATCTCTATTTCATATTCTTGTACTGTCTTATTATCTAAGCTACAAAGTATTGTTGCTTTCCCTAGTTGTATTTCATCTCTTGTTGCAACTTCCATTTCTTTTGATGTATCTATACTTAATCCTGATAAATTATCTACTTTGCCATATATACCAAATTTAGTATTTTTATCTATATCTCCTATATTTACTTGATTTTCTATTGTCCCTTGAATTTTACCTGGATTGCCACTTTCACCTTTGGTTATATTTAATATTCTTGTTGTTACAAATTCTCCTGATGCGATATTTATTAATTCTCCTGTATCAATATCTGTTATTCCATGTCCGCAATGCTCCAAAGGTTTTTGTACTAGGCTCGTAAAATGTAACCGTTCCTACTCCTGCTGCACTATCTCGTACCCATAATCCTAATTTGTATTCATCTTGACTTGTTTGTACTGGTTCGATACTGCATTCTTTACTTTCTTCATCATGTATATATGTTATTTGTATATTATTACCATTTGATTTGTTTACACATTCTACTAATTCTTCTGTCGAAGTAATATTTGTTTCATTTATTTTTGTTATTCTATCTCCTTCTTCTATTCCTGAATTTTCATATGGTTTATACATTTTGTTATCTATTCCTTCTATTTGTGACATTCCTACTACTAATACTCCACTTGTATATAGTTTTACTCCTGCAATGTTTCCAACTGGTATAACTGTTGTTTTTGGTAGTACATCTACTTCTACCTCTTTAGTTAGTAATTTATCGAATAAACTTATTTGAAGTGTCTTTTTTCCAGATTCCTTTGCTATTGCTTCATTATTATTTGAAGAAGTTTCTATTGTTTCCTCATTTGAATTTATTTCAATTCCAAATATTGTTTTCATTGATATTGTTTCTCCTTCAAACACAACTAATTCCTCTGGTAGGTTTTGCCATACTAAAAAATACATATAAACGACCAATAAAAATAATACTAATAATAGCTTAAAAATTGTTTTTTTCATAAAAAACCTCCATTAAAGCAATTAATATTAATACCTTGTAATTGCTTTATGATTTTGCTATTATTAGTATTTGCTTTTTGTTCACTTTTATTCAATTTTGTTAATAATATTATACCGTAAAGTTTACTTTTAGTAATTCTGGATTATTATTTGTTTTATACATACTATATCGCTCTCTACCAAGTGCTGTAAAATAATATTGTGCTAGTGTTCCGCCTTTGTTTGCAATATATGCATATATACTGTTTCCATATTGATTTTGTGTACTCTTATCGCTATTTAAATCCTCTACATTTGATTGATTAACAATACTTGTATAGCAACCTGTTTCTTTGTGTGGATAATAATATGTTACTCCTGTATCTGTGGTTACTGATTTTCTTTCAAAATCCACATTAAAGTATGCTCCTGTTATATTGCTCGCTCCTACTAGGTCTAAATCTGTTGCTCTATGGTATTGTCCGTCTGAGGTAACTATATATATTGAATCTGTATTTACTACTTCTTCAGTTTTTGTATTTGTTACAATTGAATATCCATTATAGATTTTTCCACCAATACTCAATCCTTGTAAAAAGCTAATGATTGAAACATTATTTAATATTTTTTCCCATTCATCTTCTTTTAATTCTGGCATCTGAAAATTAGTAGTTATTCCCTCATCATATTTATTATAATTTGCAATTGCTATTGACAAGTTCTTTTCTATTGAATATCTTATAACTTGTAATCTATGTTGATTAAAATTTGAATTTGGATCTTCTATTGATTTACCAGTATTACCTGTATCATCTTGTCGAGAAAAAATAAGCATGTCTCCCCATTGTTCTCTCTCTGTTAATGTTTGAGTTACTGAAGTTCCTTCTTCATTTTGAAATTGTTTTGTTTTTTCTCCATCTTCAAATACTGCATCTGAAGTTCTCAAATCACCTAAATTATCTTGTACCCATTGTGTAAATTCTTTTGCCTCTCTATAATATCTGACTCCAGAATCATTTATTGTATTATATGTTGTACCTTGTGGCAATTTTTCTCCATTAAGTAATGAATACCAACTACCATCAGAATCTAAATAATATTTTACTCCATTTACTTTTACATAAGTTGCTTGCTCATTTTGACCTATATATTCTGTTAGAGTTTCTTCTCCTATTGTTATTCCTCTATAAGTTATTGTGTTATTAGATGAATTATAATTTCCTACATTATCTAGTAGATAACCATATCTAAATACTGTTTGACCTTTAACTGTACCTTGTACTGTTATGTAATTGTCTAATGAATATGTTATTACTACATCAGTATCAGATCCTTTTATATATCTACAACTATAAAATATATATGGTTTTAATCCTGAAACCTTTTCACCATTTTGATATGTTGATGTTCCTTCTATATAATCATCTGGTGATAAGGTGTTTGTGAATGGAGAATATATATAGAAACCATCATACATTGTATATACTAATGCTGGTACATAGTATTTTAATACATCTTGATTATATCCGGCCATATTAAAATTAGTAGCAACAGAATTAAAAAAAGTATTTACAGATGCTTCTATATCTCTCATTTTTGAATTTGCTAAATCTGAGGTACTACTATTTACAGTATTTAACTGAAATGCTTTCAAAGCATCATGTGTTGCAGTGGTTAATTTAGAATCGTAGGAAGTTTGTAACTGCAAAGTAGTTACTTGATTTTGTACATATGAAGTTAAAATTAGTGAGATTGGTAATATTATTATAACAAATATTACTATTAAATGTTCTAATTTCATAGCATTCTTTCCTTTGTAATAATTTTTGAATTTATTTTTTAGACAAATAAAGTATGTCTTATAATATGAATTATTTTAAATATACCTGACAGTTTCCTAAGACATCTGTAGGCTTTTCATATTATAGGACATACTCTCTAGTATATTATTTATTCTAATTTCCTGATCCATTAGCTGTAACTATACCTCCATGTTCTGCACCAATTACATATGTATCATTTCCTGTTACTGAATATAAGAAACTTTTTAATTGTTGTGATAATGTTGTATTAGTATTTTTTACACTAACAGAAAAAATATCTCCTTCTTTTAAAGCTAGTGTTTTAGTGACACCACTAGATGGATTTATAGTATCTAGAATTTGAGATGTATACATTGTATAATATACATTTTCTCCAATTTTTGTTGCTTCTGCTTGTGTTGTTTTCTTTCCTGGGTTTTCATCTAATACTTGTACTTGCATTTCAATATCATAAGTATTTCCTGTAGATGAAAGAGTTTCTACAAGACCGCTATATTTATCCATCGATAATCTTCCTGTTGTCCTTATATCATCAACAAATTCAGTTACTGCTGTTTCTACTGTAAGTTGTGTAATATCATCTGTATTATCAGACATTGTCATTAATGGAAATACGAACAATATAATTGCTCCTAGAATTATGACAACTACTACAATTAATGTATCTCCCATATTTTTTTCCTCCTTATGGGTTATTCCCTTTATTTTTTAGTTTGGTATTGAATATGTTATTACTCTTTTTGTAACATTGTTATTATCTGGAATTGAACTTATATCATCATCAGTCCCTCCTCCAGTATAATCTTGACTTGGTGTTTCATTTTGATAATATATACCTAAACTTTCTTTTAAGCCTGTCCTTAAAGTATTGCTTATATTTATTATTTTATCATAAATTCCCGTTTCGTTCAAGTATATACTTAAATTATTCCTAAAATTATTACTTACCTCATTAAATTCTGAATATCTTCTTCCATAAAGGATTGCCATTATAAACTGTTCTTTCAACTCATTAGTTCCTAGGACCTCATATTGTAAGTCTATACTATATACACATACATAATTACCTGTTGCATCTTTTCTTCTGTATATACCACCATTACTCATGTCATTACCAAGTATTCTAGTTGCATCTATAACTTCTGTATTTCCATCATCATCAAACACTATCTTATAATTTTCTTTATATGCTTTATATATTGAAGGTACTATACTTTCTAAGCCTACTAATCTTTCAGTTGTTCCACCATTATCTTCCACATATGTATAATTATATTCTCTATCATTATATTCTAATATTGTATTTGAAACTCTCCTAGCTTGACTAAAGGCATTGATACTTATGGTCAATGCCAATACAAATATTAATACTGATGCTGCTATTTTTAAAGCATCTGCAGCATTTTCCATAAGTATCTACCTCCTTTATCTTTTTTATGAAGCTGGGCTTATTTTAACAGTTTTTATATATCCTGATTTTTCATCTGCTTCTGTTTGAACTTTATATGATCTTCCAGTTAATGCACTTCCTACAGTACTTGTGCTAGTAGGTGTTGCAATAGTTCCTGATTTAGCTTCAGACCAGTTTGCTGTTGTCATTGAAGTCTCAAAAGTAATTGATATTTGTTTACTCGAATCATCACTATTTGATAAATTATTTTGTACAATAGAGCTAATTAAAGCATTTACATTTGCTCCTCTTATATTATCTCCTACATATTGTTGAAATTTTTCATTAAATGATGTTACAGCTACTTCATCCATAGCGTTACTGTCTACAACTCCTGATGCTTGTCTATATATCATGATTCCTAATGATATAATTAATATTGCAAGTAATATTGCTCCCGCGATAATTAATGCTTTTGATGCATTCTCCATAATTAATTCCTCCTTTTATGTAATAAATACTTATTCTTTATGAAGCATCTGTTATTGTTATTGATGTAATATATCCTGATTGTGTATCTGGTGTTGTTGTAACTTTATATGATCTTCCTGTTTGTGCACTTCCTGCTTCTGAAGTACTTTTGATTGCTGTATCAGATGGCTTAGTACCAGTCCAGTTAGTAGCTGATACTGTTAGTTTTACTTGTTTACTTGAATCATCACTATTTGATAAATTATTTTGTACAATAGAGCTAATTAAAGCATTTACATTTGCTCCTCTTATATTGTCTCCTGCATATTGTTGAAATTTTTCATTAAATGATGTTACAGCCACCTCATCCATAGCGTTACTGTCTACAACTCCTGATGCTTGTCTATATACCATAATTCCTAATGATATAATTAAAATTGCAAGTAATATTGCACCTGCGATAATTAATGCTTTTGATGCATTCTCCATAATAAATTCCTCCTTTATTTTACTTTTGTTTTTTATATAAACTACTAATGTTTTCATTAGTAATATTAATAACTAAAATTAATTTATATATAGAAAAATCAGTTTTTATATTTAAATATCTTATTGTGTTATTTGTTCTATTAGCATATAACTAATTTTTCCATTTGATTTATGGTACTCTATATTTGTACATTTAAATTTTATTTCATTATAATATTGAATAAATCTATCCATTCCTCCTGCATATAAAGTTTCCATATCATAAGTTTTGTCATTATCTAACATTTTTATATCTATTTTTATTGAATTTGTATCATTTTCTATGTATTTTCCTTTGTTATCCCTTTGTACTTGATTTGTTAAGTTATTATCAATTGCTTTATTTATTAATGTTACTACATCTGCTCCATAAAATTCTTGATTATAATAACTTTCAAATTGATTATTTTCTTTTTTAGCCTCATAGTAATTTGCTTTATAATTCATAAATACATATGATACACTTGCTACAATAACAATTATTATAAAGAAAAATATTGCTATCTTTTTCATAAAAATTTCATTCCTTTGGCCTTTTTTATTTAATTGTGTTACCTTCAAAAAATGCATTTTTCTAAATGTAAAAACTAATTACTTTTAAAAACTACACTTTTTACTAGATTTGTAACAGTACTTATTGTTACAGTACAACTATAAGTTCGTAATCTTTTATATTCAATGCCATCATCATCCCATACACCACTTACCATGTTGCTTTCATTTAGGTCTTCTATAATTAAATTATTTAGTGTATTTTCATCTGCTTTTTCTAATTGACTATTCTTTCCAATAATAGATACTGAAATGTAGTAATTGCTATCATCTGATGATGTCAATCCATAATATTCATTGTTGTCTTTTGCTAGATTTGCTACTGTTATTATGTCATATATTGTTATATCTTGTCTGCTTTGATATGTAGTAAATTGTGCGTTGAATTGATTTATCCTATCTTGTTCTATTTGTCCATGTAGTTCAGCAGATGCACTTCCAAATGTTACGAATAAGTAAACTGCCAATGACAAAACCATTATACCTATTAATACACCTGCTGCCATTATTAATGCTTTTGATGCATTTTCCATAATTTAACTCCTATTAATTAAATTCACCTGTAAATTCAAATTTCATTTTAGTTATTCTTCCTGTGTTTTGATTATATTCTACATCTACACAATCAAAATGTGCTCTTTTGAACTGTACATATTCATAATATTTATATATATTATTTCTTATTGATCCACTTGTATCAGCACTTGTCTTTAAGTCATTCCAAGTTATATTATCTACAATATATGTTGTACCACTATTCCCATCATTTTTCACAGTAGTAATTGTTTTTTTCTTACAAGCACTTTTAAATGCTGAAACCGCATTATTTTGTTGATCTTCTGATGGATTTGTTGGAAAAATTCTAGTAATATTTGTTGTAAGATTTGTTAAAGTTGCTGTTCCATATCCACTTTCTAATTTTGAAATCGTGTCCTTTATTGTGTTTTCAAATTCATTCGTATTTCCACTAACAACATATCTATTAGTATTTCTAGTAAATAATCTATTTGTATTATCAGCTGATAGTTGTGAAACATCTAATGTAAATTCAATTTCCATTGGTTCATATGCTAAGTCTTGTCCTTCATCTGCCCAAGTAGTGTCGCTAGAATTTCTTATTCCAGCTGTAGATTGTGTTCTATTATAGCTTATAACTCTATTTAATAATGAATATAGCTCACTGCCTCTAACATCTTCACGATTATAAGTAGCAAATTGATTATTAAATTCTACAACTTGTGAATCTGTTTTTCCTTCTTGTTTTTCTCCTTGATAATTAGATAAATTAGTAAACATCAAAAGTAGTGCTCCAATTATCATTAATCCAATTAATACACTTCCTGCCATTATTAATGCTTTTGATGCATTTTCCATTTATCTCACATACCTTTCTATAAGCTATATTTTTTATGTATTTAAAATTACATTGATGTCATAGATGTAAATGAACTTGACATACTTGTTAATCCTATAAATACTAATGGTATAATTAAATATCCAACAAACATACATACCATTGGTGCAAATCCTATTACTTTTCCTATCATTCCTTTTCTTTGTATTAATCTATTGTTTGATTCTTTTCGTTTTTCTTGATAATAGTCCCTTTCTGAATCTAGTTCGTCAAAAGCATCTGTAATAGGAATTTTTTCAACTGCTGCTTGTAAGCTTTCTATTATTCTTATTAATGGAGTATAACTAACTTCTTCTTTCATTTGTTCTAATGCTTCCCATGCACCTGCTTCATAGTTATTAACACATTTTGAAATTGGTGCTCTGAATATATTTGAATATCTTTCTAGCCATTCTAGTATTATTTCAACATTAACCCTTTCAATTCTCATCAGCATTAAAATAATTGTTTGGAATTGCATTACTTCATCTTCCATTTCTAGCTGTCTCATCTTAACTTGGAAAATTAATATCCATATTGGTGACATATATCCTATTATAGCAAATACAAATGCTAGTAATATTTCAAACCATTGCATGTATTCACTATTAATAACATCTAATTTTCCTCTAATTCTTTCTACTGCTTTATCTATTTCTTCCTCTTGTTCGTCTTCATAATAAGGTAATCTTTCTACTGCCATTCTAATTTGCTCATCTGTTATGTTAGTTTTTCCTCTAAATTGGTCTAATATAATATTATCTTGTTCTGTCAATTCCATTGCTTCTTCTTCATCTTTTTCTGACAGACCTCCGTATTATATCATAATCAGTTGTAGGTTCTGTATATATGTAATTTATAGCTAAAGCATGTAGTTGAGAAAATATTATTATCGACGCTATAAATGTTACTATAAATAAACATATCCTATTTATATACAGCCATTCTATCTTGAGGTGTGAAGCTGCATCTTTTAATAGCTGTGTGACTTTTCTATACTCTTTTGTTCCTTCTTTAGGTATAAATAAATCTACTATTTTTTTAACTGATTTCTTTTTATATAATTTTGCTTGCCAAGGATTTTCAGTATTTTTTGTATTTATTCCTGTTGAACCGTTATCTTTTAATTTTCTAACTAGTATGTATGATATGAAGGTTAATATCAAAATTAATATTTGAACTATCATTCCAGTTTTTCCGTTATACCAACTAGCTGTAAATGAAAAGTTTGATACTGCCCAATTTTTTAATGGTTCTAATAATAACACTGGTGCTATTGATATTATTGATAAACTTTGAAATACATAATTCAATTTATCTCTTTTTAATATCTCTAATTGCATTTCTTGTGTTATATTATTAACATTTTTTAAGTATAATGAAGCACCTTCTACTTTTCTGTCACCAAATTCTTTTGTTAAATATGATATTCCTGCAAATTCTTTTAAGAAACTGTTTGGTGCTATATCATAATATTTTTCTATTTCTGTTTCAGGGTCGTTCGAAATTAGAATTTCATATATTTTTTCTCCCTGTCTGGATATATTTTTCTCATCATCTTGTGAGACTTGATATATAGCTTCTTCTACCATGTTGTATTCATGATATGCATGTCTAATTTCTGAGAAAAAGTCTAATTGCTCTTTTAATAGTGTGTTATCTATTTTATCTACTGAACCATCTATGAAGGTGTCTACCATAAATATCTCGAATATTAAAAGTATAAACATTAATAGATAGTTTGTATATGTAATTACTATTGTTATTATTAATAATGGTACTAAGATAACAAGTGCTCTTGTTAGTATTTTAGCTGTTCCTTTTCTTGTTGCGTATTCATCATCTACATTTATAATTTCTAATCTTCTTCTTATTTTTAATACGTATCTTTTTATGAATGGTACTTTTATGTATGTTAAGTATAGTTTTTGAAATAGTATTTCTGATGAGAATTTGTTTTCTCTTGTTCCTTCTTGTAGTCTTTGTATTCTTTTATATTCTGATTTTTGCATTTTTTTGGATAGTATGTAATATGCTAATACTACTAATACAAATAATCCAACTGCTCCACCCATAATGTAATATATAATTGTATTATCCACTTGTTTTAGCACCTCCTTTTTTGGTTGACAGGGGACTTTCTTTATCTCTCCCCCCATGTTTTCCTAATGCTCTACTGTTCTGACTTACTTACTGGTTGGACAGGGGACACACCTTTACCTCTTAGTATTCCTTATTAGCATAAGGAATGTCCCCTACCCTTATGAACTAGTGATTAATTTCTTTCAAATTCTGTTACTTCTTATACTTCAGATTTTGGTTTACGTCCTCTTCTTTTTGGTTTTGTTTCTACTGGTTCACTGCTTACTGCTACTGTTTGTTTTATTTGATTTCCCCAGTGTTTTTCTACGAATTTATCAAATGCTTCTGCGTCTGATTCGTCCATGTTTAATCTCATTTCTTTTAAGTTTGTTTCAGTTATTGGATTTGTTATTACATATTCGCCGTCTACATATTCCAATATGTTTCTATATGTGTATAATTTTCTGTCCGTAACTTTTTCAAAATAATGTGTTGCATTATCAAAAAATTTGTCAAATTTTCCTTCTAATGTTTTTTCTTTTCTATGGTCAAAAGTATATTCATTTTTGTCTTCTACTGGTATACATTCTGTGATTCTTTCTACATATCTTTTTCCTCTAAAGTCTTTTGTTAAATGTATATCAAAGTTTAATACCTGTATAACTTGCTCTTCTGCTGTTTTTTCATTGTTGAATTGTCCTATTCTTAACATTGAGTTTCTTAATGCTGTAACTAAGTTTGGAAATGTTTTAGCATGGTGTGTAAATAATGTGAATTTTGATGCAACTTGGGCAGCTTGTATCATCCAAGCAGCTACGGGGTCAGTTGCAACCTCTCCGATGATATTAACAGAACCGTCAGTTTTCTTTTGAACGTCTAATCCCTCTTGTCCTGAGATAGTTTCTGTTTCTCTAAATGTTAAGATGTTTCTTGTTGGGTAAATTTTTCTTAAGTGAAGCTCGAAGGCTGTTTCCTGAACACGGATGTTCATTGTTTCATAAATGTTTTCTATCATTCCCATAAGCATTGTTGTTTTACCACAACCTTGCTCACCAGTGATTGATATAATTCTTGCTCCTTTTACTAAGAATTTTAATAGTTCAATTGATTCGTCGCTACCTACTTCTCCTTTGAACCATTGCTCTAAAGTTGAACGTTTAACGTCGAATTTTCTTACGAAGAATGCCCATGTTTCTGAGAAACTTGGTCTTACAACAACGACACGAGAACCATCTTTCATTTCATTGATTTTATATCCATTTGTATCTGATAATTGTCCTGGATTGTTGTATTTATATATATTTTGACATACTCTTTTTAATTCTGCTTCTGTTCCAAATGATAGGAAGGCTAAACGTATTGATTTACCTTGGAAGAAAATCCATATACTGTCACATGCTCTTGGAACTTTATGCTCTACAACTTGATTTAGATAATCTCCTCCATCTGTTTGTGCTACCTGACTTAAAAAGCTTTCTGGCAATCCTGAAACTCCTCCAGATACCCCATCTATGTTCATATCTCTTACTTCATCAATGCTACTATATCCTTTGTAATGTTGATATATTCTTTGTACTACTATTGATAATTTATCTGAAAAGCTTAATACCACATTTTCTTTTTCGTATATTTCTTCTATTTCATGTGCTGTTATAACATATGAAGGTTTTGTTTCTCCATCTAAGTATTTCAATTCTGCTAAATTATATTTTTTTATTAATTCGGTTAAAGCTTCATATGCAAATTCTTTTTTGTATAAATATATTAAAATGTCAAATTTATCTTGTGCTGTTAGTAAGGATGGAATATCAAATGGTATAGCTTTTGATATATTACTCTCTGTTACACCATATTCTTTTTCTAAGATGTCAAAGATTAATTCTTTTACATATTTTTTATCATTAATATCTCCATATGTACAACCTTTTAGGGCTTTCTTTAATTCATACTTTTTGTTTTTCCTTCTTTTTAATTCTTCTTCTGATAAACCTATATCATAAAGGTTGATTTTTGTTATTTCATCTAATCTTTTTTTAACAAATTCAATCATTTTTTCTATAGTGTAAGTTTTATCATCTACATTAATTTCTGTTTCTACTTCTGCAGTTTTTTTCTTTTTAATCGTATAATATATTGCATAACCAGCAACGACTAATACAACTATTATTAAGATGATATTTGTTATTGTCATTTAGTTTCCCTCCTTACTTTATTTATCCTCTTTTCATTTGTAAATCTTGTAATCTATATATGATATTTTCAACTGTTCTTCCTACTTCTGCTATAAAGAATCCATTTCTGTCTTCTTCATCAACTATTTTTCTAAATCTTAAAAATAAGTCTGGCACTTTGGCTTCTTCAGCTGCTTCAAAAAACAATGTGTTATATGGTATTGTTGATACTTTATTTTTCTCGCCCATATATCTAGAAATATTCTTTATTGAATATTTTGAAAATTTATCATATCTTCCAATTAGTAATAAGGCTTTTTTTGTAGTAAACATTGGTTGCTCTTCTCTAATTTTCATAAAATTATTTATGCTTGTTAGCCTTTGGCTTAAATTAACTACTACTAAATCAGATGCATCAAGTATTTGTTTTGTTGTTATTTCATCGCCTTCTGAATCTAAATCAACTAAAACTAAATCATAGTACTTATTTGCTAGATTTATTATATCTGGATACATTTTATATAGTTCTCTATAATCTTCTTCTTCTCCCTTATACGACTGCAAAATTTCTAGCCTATCTTTAAAAACAATTTTTGTGTAATTTGTAATATTTTCAGGTTCTAGTTTATTACTTTTCATTATCTTTATTAATCCACTTATTCCTTCTTCTATTGCCACATGTGTATTTGGTCCAAATAGTCCTAAATTTTTTTTGACTTTTTTTTCTTCCCAAAAACATCTATCTAAAGTTTTGTCTCCCTTACCAGTAGATATAACTAATATACGATAATTATGTTCTATAGCAGTATATGTACTAATTGCAGCAATCGATAACGTTTTTCCTGTTTGTTCTTTTCCACTATTCCAAAATGTTACTACTGACATTTTTTTCATTCCTTTCCAGTCATAAATATAATTCTAAACTCCTCTTTCAATAGCTTTAATAGCTCTTCTTACATTACTTCCACTTACATTTCCTAATATTTCTTCTGCTAAGTATGCCAATCCATCTTTGTATTGAACGCTTAATTTTTTTAATTTTATTTTTGAAACTCTTTGATTTTCATAAATTACACTTAAATCTCCATTTTCAATAGGAAAATATAACCTATATTCATTCCATATCACTTTATAGCCAAGTGAAAGGAAGTTCAAATAGTCATCTTCTTCTTTTAGCATTTCTTTTGAAAAGTAAACTTTTGTTAAACTGATTGGCTCATCTAGTCCTGCTAGTACCTCTAGTCCTTTTTTTAATGAATAATTATCAAAAGATGTAACAAAATAATTTTTGCTTGCTTCTTTTAATTCAAATTCTTCGAATCCCTTGTAGTTGTCTGTATCAACTAATACTATGTCATATTCCATTTCCTGTTCTTCTGCTAATCCTAAATACATTTTTATATCTGCTATATTTTCAAACCCTACTGCTATATCTATCGCTTCAAATTCTGTAACATATTTTACTGCAGGGTTTATAGCAGGTACTATATATCTTGCTTTCTGATTAATAGTTGAATCTATTACTAGAACTTTATATTTTAAAACCGTTAGTATTTTTGCAACATATATAATTAAATCTGTTTTATCATAAGCTCCTATAAACCCTATTTTTTTCATGTGTTTTCCTCTCCTTTTTACTCAGTTGTTGTATCTACTGGTGCTGATAATGAATCTAAATATTCTTGTCTTGAATTTTGAGAATTTGTTATACTTTCTTCCATATTAGTTTGTATATTTGTAGTTGCTTGTTCTCCTTGAGCATTAATTACATTATTAATATAATCATTTCTTAATGATGCACTATTATTACTGTTATATCTTGCTCTTATTTCTGCCATAGCTCTTTCTAATATATTTGGATCACTTTCTAATAGTCTTGATGTACTTTCATTTATTGGATATGTTGGTGTTGCTGCTGCTTGCATTCCTGCTTCTGTATATTTAGTTGCATATAACTTTGCTCCATTTATTTGGAATGCGTCTATTATTGCACAACTCATATGTAGAATTTCATCTTCTGATAAGTTTACCCATATAGTATCTGATGAATCTACTCCTCCAACAACAGGTATCTCTACTTCTTTTTTAGAAACTACTATGTAGTCTTGTCCAGATGGTAGCATTAAACGAATATCTATATAATCACCTGTAGCTAAGTCCATTGGTAATACTATCATATTGTATTCTTGTTTTCTTACATCATCTTGTACTGCATTATCACTTTTGCTTAATAGTTCTGTTGTGATTAAAGTATTTGCATTCATGTTTACTTTTGCAACTAGTGGTACACTATTTAATTCTACATATTCTTTATTATTATTGTTTCTAGTAATAAAATAATTATCTGTTTCTTCTTCTTGTTCTAATTCATATTCAGTTCCATCTATTGTTATATACAAGTGTGGTTCATCGTTTACATATCTTGTATATACGTCATTTCCTTCTTTATCTTGTAATGCATAATTTTGAATCAAACTAATATCACTTGTTGCATTACTTGGAACTAATGTCCTATTTACTGTTTTTAAAGTCAACATATCTGTTGTAATTATTTGTCCTGACCTAACATCCTGATTTAAAACATATGCATTAACACTATTTGCTAATTCCTCATTATCTGCTTTTATTCTATCCATTAATTGCATAATCAATAACGCTATAACTATACCTGAAATTAGTAACATTACTAACATTCCTAATAAAAATGAATTTCTTGCTTTTCTTTGCATTGGATTTGTTGCCATAACAAATTCCTCCCTTATAATTTATTTTTCTATATTTTTTTTACAAAATATTATCTATTTTATTTTAACTCAAACATGTTCTAAAATCAACAGATTTGTTCTTTGTTATATAAAATTCATATTTTTGTAACATTTTTGTAACATTTTGTTTTTATTTGTGTTTTAATTAGTAACAAAACTTTTCTAATGCTTTTGCTACACCTTCTTCTGTATTTGAATTTGTAATATAGTCTGCAACTTCTTTTAATTGTGGCATACTTTGCCCCATTGCTATTCCTAATCCTGCTTGTTCAATCATTTTTTTATCATTAACATTATCTCCTATTGCAACAACTTCTTCTTTTTTTATATTCAATTTTTTCATTAAAACTTCTATTGCAAACCATTTATCGACATCTTTTGACGAAATTTCCGTATAATAATATTCAATAGGGATTTCTTCTGTCCCTTGTTCAATCACTTTTCTTGACATATGTGAAATCTCTAATATTTCAATATCTTTTATTTTCTCTAATTTTCTTGTTATTGATTTAAAAACAGTTTTACTATCGTCACATATTGTTATCTTTAAAAATCTTTCCTCTTTCATTTTTTGTATGTACTCATACATATTTTCTACAATATTTATATGTGTTCTTTTATCTTCTTGTTTTTTTAAATTTTCCTTATGATAATACAATACATTGTATTTAAGACTTGTTGCTAGTATTGTTTTATCTGTATATACATTATATGAAATGCTATTTTCTTCACATATTTTTATAATTTCTAAAACTTTTTGTTTATTCATGTAATTTTCATATAAAACGTCATTTTTTTGGATATCATAAATAAGAGCTCCATTTCCTGCAATAAAATATTTATTGCTTCCAATTTCTTTTGCAATTGTTTTTATTGAGTCTATTGGTCTTCCTGATGCAATTATTACATCTGTTCCTTTTTCTATTGTTTTTTGTATTACTGTTTTTGTGTTTTCTGTAACTTGCCCATAACTGTCTAGCATTGTTCCGTCTAAGTCAATTGCTACTAATTTATACATGATTTTTATTCCTCCACTTATATTTTAACTTTATTTTTTGTCTGCTTTTTTATTATACTTTTTGTGACAAAAAATTGCAATATAATTTATTTCTTTAAGTTTCGGTATTTTTTGAAAAATTCACGAAATGTTATCCACATAATTATGAAATTTTTGTGAAAATAAAGAAA
>CALXFF010000027.1 GCA_944387525.1 uncultured Clostridia bacterium
TTTTGCTTACTCCTGTCTACTGTTCATTTACTTTTTTATGAAATTTTTGTTGCATTTCAAATGAAATTTCCGGTTTTTTACTAAAAAATGTTGTAAGTTCTTCATTTTGTGTTAAAATAAGAACATGAAAAAGGAAAAAGGAGTGGATTAACATATGAAGAAAAAAATATCATTAATTTTATTTACTTTTATTACATTAACATTTTTAATTGCAAATTTATCTTTAGCATCATACAGCACAGTAACTATGTCTGTTGTAGAAGAACCTATTTGCACGATTGAGTTAGGTGAAAACTCTAAATTTGAGAAAAAATTAATTGAAAAGAATTTAAACAATAAAGAAGTAACTTTACAATTACAAGTAACTAATAATGAAACATCTCTAAAACCTACTGGCGAAATAATGTTAGTTCTTGACAATTCTGATAGTATGCAAAATGCGACATCAACAGGAGAAATAAGAAAAGATTTAGTATTTAAATCTGCGCAAGCATTAGTTTCTAATTTATTAGAAGATAATTCTCAATTACAAATTGGAGTAGTAAGTTTCTCTACTAATATAGATGTATCTAAAGAAGCAACAATTGAAGATGCTAGTTTAGTTTCTTCATTAAGTAACAGTGCAACTGAATTAAATAATGCAATCTCTAATATTGAAGCAAATGGACCTAGAACAGATTTACAAGCTGGATTATTACTCGCAAGTCAACAATTTTCTGAAGAAGATAATAATAAATATATGATAGTTTTAACAGATGGTGTACCAAATGTTGCTATTGATTCAAATAATCCTTATTATTCAAATACTACTATTACTCAAACAAAAGAACAATTACAAACATTAGAAAATGATGGTATTCAAATTACAACTATGCTAACAGGTATAGATGATGAGAGTTATGTACCAAATGGTGTTACAAAAAGTTTTGGAGAAATAATTGAAGAAATATTCGGAACACCAGAAAATCCAACTGTTGGAAACTTCTATTATGTAACAGATGACCAAATCGAAACTACAATTACTGAAAATATCTACAATGATTTACTTCCTGTTGAAAAAACTCTAACAAATATCGTTATTAAAGATTATTTTCCAAAAGAAATTATAGATAACTTTGATTTTGCATATGTAAGTAACGCAAATATCGGAGAAATTTCTGCTGAAGTAAATACTAATGATAATTCAATCACTTGGACTATTCCAGAACTTGCAAGTGGACAAACAGCAACAGTTCAATATACATTAAAATTAAAAGAAAATTTTGATAGTAGTATTGTTGATAAAATTTTAGACACCAACGAAAAAGTTGATATAACTTATAATGATTTTGATGGTACTGAGCAAAGTAAAACATCGGATGTTACACCAAAATTAAGATTAACAGAACCACCTGCTGAGTTACCAAAAGCAGGAACTACATTATTTATTGGCTTTGGAATTTTAGCTATCGGATTATTAATTTTCTCATTTATCAAAATGAAAAATTTAAATGATAAAATGAAGTATTAAAATAAACAAAGTACATCCTTCATAAGCAAATAAACCAAAATAGAACTTATATATTATAGTATTATAGCTATATAATATAAAGTTCTATTTTTTTGTTTTATAAAATTCATTTTTTCTTATTTTCAATACATTATTTCAAGTCTTCTTCTATTCTTAAAAGTCTGTTGTACTTTGCTACTCTATCAGTTCTACAAGGTGCGCCAGTTTTTATTTGTCCAGCATTTGTTGCAACAGCAATATCTGCAATTGTAGTATCCTCAGTCTCTCCAGAGCGATGAGAAATAACTGTTCTATACCCATTCTTTTTAGCTAATTCAATCGTATCTAAAGTTTCAGTTAAAGTTCCAATTTGATTTGGCTTAATTAATATCGCATTTGCTACATTTTTCTCTATTCCTCTACTTAATCTTTGCATATTTGTAACAAATAAATCATCACCTACTAATTGGATTTTATCCCCTAACTTTTCAGTTAAAACTTTCCATGTATCCCAATCTTCTTCTGCTAACCCATCTTCTATTGAAGCAATTGGATACTTATCACATAATTCTACTAAATACTCTACCATTTCATCTTTTGTTTTCATATGTTTTGTTTTCCAAAAATAATAGCCACTTTCTCCTATTTTTTTAGCTTCATCATACATCTCTGTACTTGCAATATCTAAAGCTAAAACAATATCTTTTTTAGGCTCATAACCGGCTTTTTTTATCGCCTCAATTATCACATCTAATGCCTGCTCTTCGTTTTCTAAATTTGGTGCAAATCCACCTTCATCTCCTACACCCACACTAAATCCTTTTTCTTTCAAAACAGATTTCAATGTATGATATATTTCCGCTCCTCTACGTAATCTTTCAGCAAATGTTATATCCCCTATTGGCATTATCATAAACTCTTGAATACTTATATTATTATCAGAATGTTTTCCTCCATTTAAAATGTTCATCATAGGTACTGGCAATTCTTTTGCTTGTTTTCCACCTATATATTCATATAAATCCATACCTAACGATTCTGCTGCAGCCTTTGCAACTGCAAGAGATACTCCTAATATTGCATTTGCTCCTAAATTTGATTTATTTGGTGTATCATCTAATTTTATCATTGTTTCATCTATATTTTTTTGTTCATATACATTCATTCCTATTATTTCTTTTGATATTTTTTTATTTACGTTTTCTACTGCTTTTTGTACTCCTTTTCCTTTGTATCTGTTTTTGTCTCCATCTCTTAGTTCAACAGCTTCAAAACTACCTGTTGATGCACCTGATGGAACTGATGCTACTCCTATAAATCCCCCCTCTGTCTCAACTTCTACTTGCACAGTTGGATTTCCTCTTGAGTCTAAAATTTCTAATGCTTTTACATTTTCAATCGCTAAAAATTCTTTCATTTTCTACTCACAACCTCCTTTGTTTTTTATCATCTACTTTATATCATGTTTCTTTCTCTTTTTCTATTGTTTATGACTTTTTGTTTATGAAATCTCCATTTTCATTTATGTCGCATTGGGGACGTTTCTCATGCGACATTTTGTCCATTTTGGGGACGTTTTTGTTTGGACATTTTTGTCCATTCTGGGACACATCTATAAAAAATGTGATGGTTTTGTAAAACTTTTTTGAAGTTTTGTGTAACAAATTGAAAAATTATGTAAAATATGTTATAATTAAATTTGTAACTAGTTAAACTAGGAGGCACAAAAGAAGTGGAATGTATTCCGCTAGAAAAAAGGAGGAGCATAAATAAAAAATGTGTGTAGAAATTAAGAAAGAAGATTATATGGGATTGTATTACAAATTCGATGAACGGATAAGGTATTATCTCATGGAACATGATGAAAATTACACAAAACCAGCTACTATTCGTCAAATGCCTGGTTATGAAATGCTTAGAATAGCATGGATAGCGTGGAAGGTCGATAATAATTTGACCGAAGAAAGTATGCTGGAAACAATTGAAAAAAATCTTTCTCTTAGAACTGCAAAAGTTCAGGTGGAAGATGAAAAAAACAGCAGAGACCCTATTCTTCAAAAAATGATTGAAGTTATCAGGTCTCTTGGAGAAAATGTTTCTCCTTTAAAATTTGTAAGAGAGCTTTAAATAGCTCTCTATTTTTTCTTTTATAAGATGTGTCCCCAAAGGGGGAAAATGTCTCATTAAGAAACGTCTCCAATAGGACAAAATGTCGCATGAGAAACGTCCCCAATGCGACATCAGATTTCTATCCTTTTCATAAATTTATCTTTTATTAAATCTTTTAAAAGTCTATTCTCTTGTTTTTCTAATCTTGGATCTTCATTTATAATTTTCATTGCTAAAGACTGCACTGATTTTAGAATAGGCATATCTTCAAACAAATTTGCTATTTTAAATTCTGGTAATCCATGTTGCATTGTACCAAAAAAGTCTCCTGAGCCTCTTAGCTCTAAGTCCTTTTCTGATATTATAAATCCGTCATTTGTCTCACACATTACCTTCATTCTTTTTCTAACCGTTTCGCCTTTTCCCTCGTATTTTAATATACAATATGATTGATATTCCCCTCTTCCTACTCTTCCTCTTAATTGATGTAGTTGTGCTAATCCAAACCTTTCTGCGTTTTCAATTATCATTATATTTGCATTTGGCACATCAACACCAACCTCAATTACTGTTGTAGAAATTAATATATCAATATCACCTTTTTTAAATCTTTCCATTATGCTATCTTTATCTTTTTGCTTCATTTTTCCGTGTATATACTCAACTCTATATTGAGGAAATATTTCTGTTTTATATGTCTCATACAATTTTTCTACTGATTTTAAATCTAACTCCTCATTTTCTTCTACAAGCGGACAAACTATATATGCTTGTCTACCTTCTTGTACTTGTTTTTGTATGAATTTATTTACTCTTTCAGTCATATTTTTTTGGACTGCATATGTTTCAATTTTTTTTCTATTTGGTGGTAATTCATCTATTATAGATATGTCTAGGTCTCCATATAATATTAATGCTAAAGTTCTTGGAATAGGAGTTGCTGTCATTACTAACACATCCGGATTTTGCCCCTTTTCAGCTATTTTTGTTCTTTGTTTTACTCCAAAACGATGTTGTTCATCTGTTACTACTAATCCTAAATTTTTAAATATAACATTATCTTCTATAATAGCATGTGTACCAATCAATATGTCTATTTCGCCATTTTTTAGTCTTTCTAAAATATCTTCTTTCTTCTTTTTTGTGATTCCTGATATCAGAAGCTCACATCTTATATCTAACTCTTCTAATAAGTTTTTAAAATTTTCAAAATGTTGCGTTGCTAAAATTGCTGTTGGAGCCATTATTGCAGCTTGATATCCTGATTTTACTGCTTTATATGCTGCACACATTGCAACAACTGTCTTTCCGTGAACCCACATCTCCCTGCAATAATCTATTCATTGATTTTTCAGATTCCATGTTATTATCTATTTCTTCTAAAACTCTTAGCTGTGCTTTTGTTAATTGAAATGGTAATTTATTTATAACATCTGACATTTTTGCATTTTTATCAAATCTAATTCCTTTTTCTTCAGTATTATAGCTATTTTTCAATTCTAACAAAGCAAGTTGAGTTGAAAGTAACTCTTCAAATACTAATCTATATCTCGCCTTCTCAAACTCTCTAAAATCTTTTGGAAAATGTATTTGATTTATCGCTTCATTTATTTCATCTAGCTTATATTCTTTAATTAAATAATCTGGCAATGTTTCACTTAAGTTTCCATCAACTTCTTTTAATCCAGCTTCTATAATTTTTCGTAAAACATTTTGTGATAATTGATATGTTAAAGGATAAATTGGAATTATTTTTCCTGTATTATTACTTTTTCCATCTTCATCAAAAACAGGTGATGTCATATTAATTCTTCCAAAAGCATTTGATATCTTTCCGTAAAATTGATATTTTTCTCCTTGCTTGAATATGTTTTTCAAATAACTTTGGTTAAACCATGTAATTGTAACTGATGCTGTTTCATCTCTTACTATCAATCTTTGCATAGTTTTACCTTTTAACCTTACATCAGTCATTCTATTACACACAATTCCTTCTATTAGTGCCTCTTCACCATCTACACATTCAATTATATTCTTTGGTTTGCTTCTATCTTCATATGTTCTTGGATAATAGCTAATTAAATCTTTTAGTGTAAAAATTCCTAATTTATTTAATAATTGTACTCTATTTGGTCCAACACCTTTTACATATTTGACATCTTTATTTAAATCCATACACTTTCACCTTTCAAAAAACAGGGATTTTAGCTCCGTCCCCCTAATCCCTGATTCTCAACAACTTAAAATCTAATCCATCTGCACTTACTAACTTAAATTGTATTCCATCATATTCTCCTTCTACCGCTTCTTTTATAGAAATCCCATGCAAATGTCCATAATAACATCTTTTAACATTATACTCTTTCATTATTTTAACAAAGTTATTTACTCCACATATTTTCTTATTCGTTTTTGCACACTCTTCTATCTGACTGTTTGTAATTGGTGGATAATGCATAAATACTATAATTTCTTTTTTATTTACTACCTCTTCTTCTGCTAAGCAATCCTTATTTAATAATTTATTAGCCTCTTTTAATGATAACTCAAGTCTCAATTGCTCTCTTTGTATCATTTTTTCATTATCTTCTTCTTGAGATTGACTCCATCCTCTTGTTCCTGCAATTATACAATTTTCAAATTCATATGCTGTATTATATAGAAAGTCAATATCATCAAAGCCATTTTCTTTTACAAATTCTCTCATACTCTTTAGAGTTGTCCACCAATAATCATGATTTCCTTTTAAAAGAAGTTTTTTTCCTGGCAAAGAATGTAGATAACTAAAATCTTCATATGTATCTTTTAAATATGTACACCATGAAAAATCACCTGGTAATATTACTAGGTCTTTTTCTGTTACTTTTTCTATCCAATCCTTTTTTATTTTTTCTTCATGTCCTCTCCAATTTTCTCCAAATATGTCCATTGGTTTATTTTCATGGAAAGATAAATGAAGATCTCCTATTGTATAAATCGCCATATATAACTCCTTTTCGTTTACTTATTATCTTCTTTATTGATTTTCTATTACATTCATATCTATTCCATTCATTGTTGCTTCTCTTTGCTCTTTAATTTCTGCCGTCAATTTTTTACCACAAAAATTACATCTATCCGTTTTCTCTGCACATTCATCACAAATATCTTCCCTCATAGAAGAGTCTTGAAATTCTTTTCCACATATTTTGCAATTATGTACTACTAAATCTCTTGTTGAAATATGTAAAACAGCCTCGCAATATTCATCACCAAATTCTTGACTTGCTATTTTCTCTAAATTATTACTATTATTTACTATTAGTGCTATTGAAACTCCAACCGCTATTATCACTATTATTCCAACAATTAAAATAATCTTCATTGTTTTTGACATTTTATTAAACCCCTTTTTATATATTTAATACTACTTTACATGTATTATAATATTTATCCCAAAACCTCTACTATGTTTAATTCAATTTCAAATTTGGTACTGCATTTAAATACATATTGTCTCTTTTCCCAGCTATAAAGTTATAATATCCGGCTGATGCTATCATTGCTGCATTATCTGTGCATAATTTCAAATCCGGCATATATACTTTTATACCATCTTTTTCTAAATTCATAAATTCTTTTCTTATATAACTATTTGCAGAAACTCCTCCAGCTAATGCAACATTTTTTATATTAGTTTTCTTAATTGCTTTTTCTACATTAGTCATTAAAGTATCTGTAACAGTTT
Organism: uncultured Clostridia bacterium; assembly: GCA_944387525.1. Classification (GTDB taxonomy): domain Bacteria; phylum Bacillota; class Clostridia; order TANB77; family CAG-508; genus CAG-269. The sequence goes on from CALXFF010000027.1 coordinate 7,326, forward strand.
TTTGAAAGCTTGCACATAAATCAGCTTTGTTTATATCTGGATTTTTATGGTGTAAATTAATTACTGCTGTTTTAATTCCACTAAAACTAAAATCTAATGTATCACCATCAAAATGAGTTTTTGGTAACTCAATATTAGGCTCACCTTGTTTTGCTAAGTTATCCACTTTTGGTCCACCTGGATATCCTAAACCAACAACTCTTGCTACTTTATCAAAAGCCTCTCCAATCGCATCATCACGTGTTTTTCCGTAAAACTTCAAATTTAGTATAATCCTTCACATGGATTATTTGTGTATTTCCTCCAGACATCATTATACATAAAAATGGAGGTTTTAATTCTGGATATGTTATGTAATTTGCTGCAATATGTCCTTGAATGTGGTTAACTCCTACTAGAGGGATTGATTTAGCAAATGCTAACGCTTTTGCATATGATACTCCTACAAGTAAAGCCCCTACTAGGCCTGGACCATATGTTGGTGTAATTGCATCAATTTGTTCTAATTTAATATTTGCATCCTTTAATGCTTTTTTCATTACTCGTGAAATAGCCTCTATGTGATTTCTAGAGGCTATTTCTGGTACTACTCCACCATATTTTTCATGTATTGGAATTTGTGTGTCTATAACATTTGAAAGAACCTCTCTGCCATTTTTTACAATAGCTACAGAGGTTTCGTCACAACTTGATTCAATTCCTAAAGTGTATATATCTTTTTCCATTTATTATCTCATTCCTTGCCAAAATTATAATTATTTTTCAACAGTTTTAAAGTCCAAACATCATCTGTACAAGACTCATAATTCCATTACTTATCCAAGTAATTGCTGGAGATATAATCAAACCTGCAATTCCTGTAATCCAAATGACTACAAATACTATATAAAAGATATATTCGTTATTTCTAAACCATTGTTTTGCATTATATGGTAAAAAAGGCATAATGATTTTTGAACCATCTAATGGTGGTAATGGTATTAAATTAAATACTCCTAATCCTATATTTATAGATATTGTAAAAGATATTAGTAGCATTATTATATTTCCTACTGTTGACTCATTAACAAAATCAGGTCCTGCAAATTTATATATTGCAGCATAAATAATCGCAAATATAAATGCTAAAATAATATTCATTAAAGGTCCTGCAAGAGATACTATCGCTTCTCCTTTTTCCATTGAGATTCTTCTAGTATAGTTTGTTGGATTTACATGTACTGGTTTTCCCCATCCAAATCCTGCAAATAGTAACATTAATGTTCCTATTGGGTCTAAGTGGTCCAATGGATTTAGACTTAATCTTCCTTCATTTTTCGCTGTATTATCTCCTAATTTATATGCTGCAAATCCATGTGCAAATTCATGGAATGTTATTGCAATTAGTACTCCTGGTATACTAACTAGTAATCCAAATAACGCTCCTGGGTTTGTAGCATATTGTACTACTGTTGATAATACCATTATTGCAATTATTATATATATTATCCTTCTATCAAATGAAAAATTAAACATAAACGCTCCTTACTTCCCCTTAATTTTCTAATATATTATTTTAATAATATTACGTTACTCAACTTTTTTAATTTATTTATTCAGCCTTCTATAAGCAACCGTTAATATTTCCTTATATTTACCTTCGATAACCTTTTTATAAAACTCTTTTCTTATATTTGAAATTACATCAATTTCATCTATTAATTCAAAAATATTATTTATATGAATTTTATCATACATTCTATTTAAAGCATTATTGCAATCTTCATTTTCTAAATTTGTAATAAATTCAAAATATTTTATCTTAGCGCCATTATCTCTAATTGCAGATGATGTATTTTTATACAATCTTGCATTTTAGAATTTTTTTCTAAACATTCTTTCATTCTTTCATTATACTTTATTTGTCCAATTCCGTATCAACATACTCTTTTGCTTCTTTTAAATTATCAGTTTCCACAAAAATTTTTTCATTGTCATCTTCAACTGAATACCTTGTATATTCTCCTCTCACATAGCTATATATATTATATCCTTTATATTTTTCTACTAAATCATTATATCTTCTTCTCATTGGACCTTTACTAGTAATATCTTGAATCTCATATTCTTTAAAATTAAATTTCATATTCATACACTTTCCATTTTATTTAAAATTTCTCGATTTTTCTCTATTTTAACACTTTTAAATTTTATTAAGCTAGTGGCTTCATCGTAGGGAATAATAATGCATCTCTAATTGAACTACAATCTGTTAATAACATTACTAAACGGTCTACGCCTATTCCAAGTCCTCCTGTTGGTGGTAATCCAATTTCTAATGCTTGAATGTAATCTTCATCCATCATTCCAGCTTCTTCGTCTCCAGCTTCTCTTGCTTCAACTTGTTTTTTGAATCTTTCATATTGGTCTATTGGATCATTTAATTCTGAGAAAGCATTTCCATATTCTCTTCCGCAAATAAATGCTTCAAATCTTTCTGTTAATCTTGGATCTTTTACTGATTTTTTTGCAAGTGGTGATATTTCTACTGGATAATCATATACAAATGTTGGTTGTATTAAAGTTTCTTCTACATATTCATCAAAGAATAGACTGATTACATCTCCTCTCGTTTCTTTTGTTTTGTCTGGTATTTCTATATTTCTTTCTTTTGCTAAGCGAACCGCCTCTTCGTCAGTATTTATTTCATTAAAGTCTATTCCTGTTACTTCTTTTATAGAATCTATCATTGATATTCTTTTCCAGCCTGGTGCTAAATCAATATCTTGTCCTTGATAATTTATTTTTGTTGTTCCTAAAACTTCTTTTGCTGTTCTTGAGAATATTTCTTCTGTTATATCCATCATATCATGGTAATCTTGGTATGCTGCATATAACTCTAATTCTGTAAATTCTGGATTGTGTCTTATATCCATTCCTTCATTTCTAAATACTCTACCTAATTCATATACTTTGTCAAATCCGGCAACTATTAATCTTTTTAGATTTAACTCTAATGCAATTCTTAAATACATATCAATATTTAATGCATTGTGGTGTGTTATAAACGGTTTTGCTGTTGCTCCACCTGATATTGTATTTAATATTGGTGTTTCAACTTCTAAATATCCTTTTTCATTTAATATTTCTCTTATTTTACTAATTATTTTACTTCTTAATATAAAAGTTTCCTTAACTTCTGGATTTACTATTAAATCTGTATATCTTTGACGATATCTTAAATCTGGGTCTTTTAAACCATGGAATTTTTCTGGTAATGGTCTTAAGGATTTAGATAGTAATGTTACTTCTTTTGCATGTACTGATATTTCTTCTGTTCTTGTTTTAAATACAAATCCAGTAATTCCTATAATGTCTCCAATATCAAAGGTTTTAAATGCTTTATAACTTTCTTCTCCTAAATCATTTATACTTACATAACTTTGGATTTTTTCATCACAGTCTTGTATTGTACAAAATGATGCTTTTCCCATTATTCTTTTTGCTATTATTCTTCCTGCAACTGTTACATCTTTTTGCTCAAATTTTTCATAGTTTGCTTTTATTTCTCCTGCTGTGTTTGTTCTATCAAATTTTGTTATTTGATATGGGTCTTTTCCTTGTTCTTGTAATTCTTTTAATTTGTCTCTTCTTATTTGCATTAAGTGATTCATATCTAATTCTTGTTCTTGTGTATTGTTTTGATTGTTTTGATTTTCTGACATTAATCTCTCTCCTATCTTTTTGTTTTTATTTATTATTTTTATCATAATTTTATTTATTAATCTTTTGAATCAGTGATAATATGTATTATATATCATTTTATGTAAAATGTAAAGTTTTAAGTTCTATTTTTCAACAAGCACCGAACGAAAACCGTAGTTGTAGTTGTCAGAGCCACTCGCACGGTCGAAAGCGAACAATCCAGCATTGAAACCATCATATAAACCGCCACCACGTAGTGGGAACGGACCGCTCAACGCAGGAAAGACAGAGTAATCACTGTTCCATGAATTTGCTCCCGTTCCGTTCGTAGATGTTTCTCGAATTGCATCCCCAAATATTTTTGTATTTAAAGCATAATTTTGTCCACTTGCAGTATTTATATTACTACTATCTTCACTACTTGAATTTGGATATACTGTTGTATATTTTGTTGATATTGTTTTTAATACTCCATTTTCATATGCTACACTTTCTCCATATGTCTTTAAACTTGAATTTCCATTTGCTATATATCCTGCTGTTCTTTCCCATGTTCCTCCACTTAAATCATATATTCCATACATATTTAATGTTGAACTTGCTTTCTGTCCTTCTAATTGATCCCATGCATATATTTCATTTACTGCATCATTTCCTGTCCTTGCTTTTACATTTGTTAAATATTCTGCTGCTGTTATATATTGCCCTTCACTACTTGTAGAACCCGTTGTTAATCCTGTTACTGCATATACATTTTCTATATTATTATTTACACTTATATTATTTACATATGACTCAGTTTCTTTCGTTCCATATTCACTCCATGATAAATATGCTACTGCTCCCCATTCACTATTTTTAATTAAATGACTATCCGTTGTTACACTACTTAATCCATATATGTTTCCACTATTTGTTAAATTTCTTGATATATTATATGAATCATTTATTGTTACAGAGTTAATTGAATATGCTATTGGTTGGAATACTGGTTTTTGTATATCTTTATTACTTGTATCTGTATATCCTGCTTCAAATTTTGCTACCCATATTCCTGTTAATTCTTCATCCCATCCACCATTCGCATAATTTATATTAGTTTCATTTGTAAATGCCGGATGTACATAGTAGTCAGCTGTGGTATCAGCTATCTCATCTTCTGAATTAACTCTTTTAGCTATTTTTAGTTCTCCTTCATCATTATAATATTGGTCTGTTGTTCCGATTAAGAATTTTACATCTATTGTTTGATTTTCTTCATCTATCATATAGGCATATCTTGGTATCCATACCCACATACTTCCATCTTCTGTCATTGCATTTGCCCATTTTGACGAATTATAATCATACCAATTATCCTCGTCAAATCCTTTTTCTCCTGATTTAATAACTTCTCCTTTACTAGTATCATTTGGCAACTTAAACATTATTTCTGTCATCCCTGTCAATAATTCAGGTTCATTTACTTCATATATGAATATTGATTGAGAAGGAGATTCTAAACTTCCATTTGATAATTTTATATTATATTTTCCCATTTCTCTTACAACAAAACTCATATCTTCTGTTGAACTCCAATAACTAGAGCCTTGTTTTTGATACTGTACGGTCCATTTATTAATATACCCACTATACTGAATATTAGATATTGTAATTCTCCACTTACTTTCTCCTATTTTTTCAAAGCTCACATCAAAAGTTGGGGTACTTACTGAAGGATCATAATTAACATTATATAACCCTTGTGGTAGTTGTTCTAAAGTATAATATCTTGTTCCATTATACTCTAATCCATCATAGCTTACTACACTTCTTGTTTGAATATCTATAAAAAATTCTTCTTCTACATTTTCTATTCCTAATTTTTGGATTGTTTCTTGATCAAAATATTTATATCCTACTAAATCATTTAAACCAATTGCTAAATCTAATTCTCCTACCAATACTTTAGTTGCTTGTGCTTGAACACTTGAACTATATGTTAAGTCTTTTCCAATTGTTGAATTGTCAGATACATTAGTTATATTACCATTTTCCGTATTTATTGTTATTTCTCCATTTTTCCACTTATTATATAAGTCATTCACTTGTGTTTGCATTATCTTCATTTCAGTTGTAAATGATGTTAATTTAGATGATTGTATAATGTCTCTACCACTATATATTGCAACAGATGCTAATATTATTAATACTATTATTGTGATTATTAACGCTATTAAGGTTACTCCCTTTGAATTATTAAATTTTCTTTTCATTTGTTACCTCCGGAAAATTATTATTTTTGGCTGGGGTACTGTGATTCGAACACAGGAATGTCGGAGTCAGAGTCCGATGCCTTACCGCTTGGCGATACCCCAATATATATACATACATATATTATCACTTTTTTTTAGTTTTGTCGATATTTTTTAAATAAAAAAACACATCAAAAAATATTTTTTCACTAATTTTTAGATGTGTTTCTCATTTTTAGGTTTTCTTATGTTTCTAATTTTATTTTTTTAGGTTTTTTTATGTCTTTTTTTATAGATCACTCTTTTTTATCAATTCAAACTATTTGAGTAATTTTATATATTTAGCAACACCTCCTCACATTTCTTATAATTTGGTTGATATCTTTCTACCATTTTATAAAATGCTTTAGAATGTGTTTTATGTTTTAAATGACAATATTGATGTAATACTATATAATCAATTACTTCTCTTTTAAATTTAACAACTTCTGGATTTATAGATATTTTACTATTTTCACATTTCCCCAATATTTTCATTTTCTTTATTTCGTATTCTTCTGGTGCAAAACCTAACATTATTCTTGTTTTTTCCATAGCTCTTTCTATTTCAACCTTTGCAATTTGTTCATACATTTTATCTATTGCTAAATCCAAAATTTCTGTGTTTGCCATTTTTTTATATCTGTTTGGAAGTGATATAATTATGTTCGTATTTTCAACATCCAATTCAGTTATTCTAATATTTTTATAAGTTATTTTTACTCTGTAATCTTTTCCTAAAATAGGTACTGGATGTTTCTCTAACTCAGTCTTTACAAGGCTTTTTCTAATTGTTTGTTTTCTAACTATATTCATAAATATCACTCCTTCTTGATTTTTGTTCGAATTTTTGTTTTTCGAATTGTTGTTCGCTTTTGTTGTTCTCATTTTATATTTTATTTTTATTTTTGTCAATACCTTTTTTAAAAAAATTTATTTTTTATTTCTTTTTTTTATTTTTTGTAATATAATTCTAAAATAAGAAGAAATGTAATTACATTTTTTCGCCTATAAAACACTTTTAGGAAGTGATTTTTAATGAAAAAAATTTTATTCAAAGGCTGTGGAACAGCTATCAGTACACCTTTTGATGAAAATGGTGTAAACTTAAAAGAATTTGAAAAACTTATTGAAGATCAAATTCAAAAAAATGTAGATGCAATAATTGTATGTGGTACAACAGGTGAATCATCTACTATGACTACTGAAGAAAAAAAACAAGCAATCGAATGTGCAGTAAAAACTGCAAATGGAAGAATTCCTATCATTGCAGGTACTGGTGGAAATAACACAAAACAAGTTATTGAAAATTCAAAGTTAGCTGAAAGTTTAGGTGTTGATGGACTTTTAATTGTTACTCCTTATTACAACAAATGCACACAAAAAGGGTTAGTTGAACATTATAAAGTAATTGCACAAAGTGTTTCTTTACCAATTATTTTATATAGTGTACCTAGTAGAACTGGTGTTAATATTGAACCTAAAACTTGTTTAGAACTTTCAAAAATCGAAAATATTGTTGCAATCAAAGAAGCAAGTGGAAATATATCACAAGTAGCTGAAATTGCTCATCTTTGTGGTGATAATTTGCATATTTATTCTGGTAATGATGACCAAATTCTACCTATTTTATCACTTGGTGGTTTAGGTGTTATTTCTGTTTTATCCAATGTGAAACCAGAATACACCCACAATATTGTTCAAAATTTCTTTGATGGAAATATTGAAAAAGCAACAAAAATGCAATTAGATGCTTTACCTTTAATTAAGGCTTTATTCTCAGAAGTAAACCCTATTCCAGTAAAAGCCGCTCTTAATATTCAAGGCTATAACTTTGGAATTCCTAGACTTCCTCTTACTCCTATGACTGCTGAGAAAATGGAAGTTTTGAAAACAGAATTGAATAATTTGAATTAGTTTTATCCATTTAATTCATTATAAATTTTATTTTTTGACTTATAAGGATTTAATAATATAAATTATACAAGAAAAGGAGAATTAATTATGTTAGAAGTTTTAGTAAATGGTTGTAATGGAAAAATGGGACAAGTGGTTTGTGATTTAATTGAACAAAACGAAAATTTAGTTTTAAAAGCTGGATTTGATAAAAATATTACAGGTGAATTTGCTTTTCATGTTTTTGATAAAATTGAAGATATTAAAGAAAAACCAGATGTTATTATAGATTTTTCTATTCCTATTGCAACTTTAAATATATTAGAATACGCAAGTAAAAATAATGTACCAATTGTAATAGCAACTACTGGATTTACAAAAGAACAAGAAGAAAAAATCAAAGAGTATAGCAAAATTATTCCAATTTTTAAATCTGCTAATATGTCTTTTGATATTATGATTATGAAAAAGTTAGTATCTTGGCTTGCACCTTTAATGAAGGATACTGATATAGAAATTATAGAAGCTCATCACAATAGAAAAATTGATAGTCCTAGTGGTACTGCTCAAATGTTGGCTGATTCCATAAATTCTGCATTAGGAAATACTCTACATTGTGAATATAATAGACATGATAAACATGAAAAAAGAGATAAAAATGAAATTGGTATGTCTTCAATACGTGGTGGTAATATCGTTGGAGAACATACTGTTCAATTCATTGGCGATTTTGAAACTTTTGAAATTAAACATACTAGTTACTCTAGAAATGTTTTTGCAGAAGGTAGTTTAAAAGCTGCTAACTTTATAGTCAATCAAAAACCTGGCCTTTATTGCATGGAAGATATGGCACATGTTTAATACATTTTTTAAAAGCTCTTAAATAATATTATTAAGAGCTTTTTCCTTAATTATTTATGAATAGATAATATATCATTAATATTATTTCTAATATTGTAATTAGCGGTAAACCTATTACAAAATTCAGTTTTTTAGTTTTATGCCTAAATGTATACATTCCTGCAATTGTTCCGATGCCACCACCAATTGCAGTTATTATAAATAATGTTTTTTCTGGTATTCTCCAACTTCCTTTTATTGCTTTTCTTTTGTCTAACCACATTATAAAGAACCCTATTATATTTATACTTATCAAATATATTATAATGTTTTTCATTGTAAATATTTCTTGCATTTCTATATCTCCTCTTTTTCTAAATCAAAATCTAAATACGCATATTTCTTCGTTTTATAATTTAATGTATTTTCTATGTCGATATCTGCCTTTTCTGATATTTTATTAACTCTTTCAAACTTATTATTATTCATTTCAACTAAAGGATTAATATATCTAACTTTTACTTTATCTATATTTACACAATATTTGTCTTTAACTGGTTCATCACTTTGGTTTATCTTGGTTGCATTTTCCCAAAGTTTAAAACATTTCGAAATATTAGCATATTTACAATTTTCAATTTTCTCTATAATATCTTTTTCTTGATAATGATATAAATCATCTTTTGTAATTAAATTTTGTTTTGACATTTCTTTCATAATATCAGCTAAAAATTGCATACTAAATTTAGTTTCAATTCTCCTATATAAACATGATAATTTGCTCATTGTATGTACAAATTTTTCTGCCTTATCCTTATCTTTAAAACCAAGTTCTTCTATACCATCTTCATTTTTTTGTATTTCAATATTTTGATAAATTTCTTTAACTTCATCTAATCCCCATAATTTTTCAGTCACACCTAATCCATTTGATAATGTATATTCTAACCTATCTGCTGCAAGCTGTGGTGTATCATTATCTGCAATAGGATATATATGATAGTTATCTACTTCTTCTACTTTAATATTATCTCTATTTAACAAACTCATTATTTCTTGTGAATTTTCTATAATTTTTGTTGTCAATTCTTCTGTTGATTCTTGTGTTTCGTAATCACCATTCATAAAGTCAATAGTATGTTTAAATACTGGTGTTGCAATATCATGAAACAAACCTGCCAATGTTTGTTTCTTATCTTTTGTAAAATTCCATACGATTAATGCAACTGCTATACTATGGTCTAAGCTGGAATACCAAATTTGATTGTACATTTTTGAATATATAGTTCCACAAGATACGCTAATCCCATTTTGTTTTTGCATTTCTGGTGTATTTATATAATCCCACAAAAAGTCTGGTATTCCTTCTGGTGATAATATTTTAAAGTATTCTTTTATCATTGGATTTATTTGTTCTAAATATTGATTCATTTTTTCCTCCCAAATTTTCTTTAAAAGTATTTTATCTTATTTCACATAATGTGTCAATATTGATTTTTGTTTCTATTGGTGCTATAATCTACATAATGTAACTGTTGACAAACAATTCTAAAGGAGAAGCTTTATGAGAAAAATTACAAACGAAGCTATACGGTTTAAAAATGAAGAAAAAAATTTCTTCACCGATTGGTCTGAACTTATCTATTATTTTCCAGAAATTAAATTAATAAAAAAATCTGGTGAATTAGTTGATGTTCATTTTCCAAAAGGGGCTTTAAACAAATCATTTGTTAAAATGAATAATGAAATCTATACACTTGGTTTCGAAATCGAAAGAAAACCTGAAGAAATTAAAGCTGGAAAATCACAAACTCGTAGAATACAATATGAGTCACCTTTAGCTAGTAAAAGCATATTGATGGATTTAATCAGAGGATAGCAAAAAATTGTTAAGAGAGAATTTGCAAATGCATTTTCTCTCTTTTTTTCTTATTTTAATTATTAGAGTTAAAGTTCTGTCACAAAACGGACAAATTGTCTCACTAAGAAACGTCCCCAATAGGACAAAATGTCGCATGAGAAACGTCTAAAAATAAGTCTGTCCCTTTTGCGCAAAAAATGTTCAATTTAGCATGTCCCTAAACAAACAAGCTGATTTGATTGCTTTGGCTCATGCCTTTCAAGCAACCATAATTTTTCAACAAGTCTGTTACTGAATTTCCTACTTTTGAACGTATTTTCAAGTCATCTATTGACATGAATTTTCCTTCTTTTCTTGCTTTTGCAATTCCTTCTGCTGCAACTGTTCCAAGTCCTGGTATGCTGTTTAATGGTGGTCTTATTGCTCCATCTTCTACTAAGAATTTTGTTGCATGTGATTTGTATAAATCCATTGGCAAGAATGTAAATCCTCTTTCATACATTTCTAATACAAGTTCTAATATTGAATACATGTTTTTATCTTTTACTGTTGCATTGTTTCCTTGTAAATCTATCTCTTTCATTTTGTTTTTTACTTTTTCTTTTCCAAATATCATGCAGTCACTATCAAATTCATCTGCTCTTATTGAGAAGAATGCTGCATAATATGCTAATGGTTCGTGTACCTTAAACCATGCTATTCTAAAGGCATTTGTTACATATGCTGCTGCATGGGCTTTTGGGAACATGTATTTTATTTTTTCACATGATTTTATATACCAATCTGGTACACCATGTTCTTTCATTTCTTCTTTATATTGCTCCCACTTTGGTTCTTTTCCTTTTGCTACTTTTCCCTTACGTACTGATTCCATGATTTTAAATGAATCATTTGGTGGTAATCCCATTTTCATTAAGTAAATCATAATATCATCACGACAACATATTGCATCTTGAAGTGTTACTGTTCCTGCTTCTATTAAACTTTGTGCATTTCCAAGCCACACATCTGTACCATGTGAAAGTCCTGATATACGGATTAATTCATCAAATGTTTTTGGTTTTGTATCTACTAACATTCCTCTTACGAATTTTGTTCCAAATTCAGGTATTCCAAAACTTCCAACTTGTGAATGTATTTGTTCTGGTGTTACTCCTAAAGCATCTGTTGAACTAAATATTGACATTGTTTCCTTGTCATCTAATGGTACTTTTGTTGGGTCTATTCCAGTTATATCTTGTAACATTCTTATTACTGTTGGGTCGTCATGTCCTAGTATATCTAGTTTTAACAAGTTCTGGTCTATTGAGTGATAATCAAAATGTGTTGTAATAATATCTGAGTTTGGGTCATCTGCTGGATGTTGTACTGGACAGAATTCATATATTTCCCTTCCTTTTGGTACAACTATAATTCCACCAGGGTGCTGACCTGTTGTTCTTTTTATTCCTGTACAACCAGCCGCTAGTCTTTGTGTTTCTGCTCTATTTATTGGTATATGTCTTTCTTCAAAATATTTTTTTACATATCCATATGCTGTTTTTTCAGCTACTGTACCTATTGTTCCTGCTTTAAATGTTGTTCCTTTTCCAAATATTACTTCTGTATATTTATGTGCTTTTGCTTGATATTCTCCTGAGAAGTTTAGGTCTATATCTGGCTCTTTATCTCCATTAAATCCTAAGAAGGTTTCAAAGGGGATATCCATTCCGTCTTTATCTAATTTATGACCACATTTTGGACATTCTTTATCTGGTAAGTCAAATCCATTTTTATATCCATAATCTGTGAAGTCTGAATATTTACAATTTGGACATCTATAATGTGGTGGAAGTGAATTTACTTCTGTAATACCTGTCATATTTGCTACAAATGATGAACCAACTGAACCTCTTGAACCTACTATATATCCATCTTCATTTGATTTCCATACCAATTTTTGTGCAATTATATACATAACTGAGAATCCATTTTTTATAATAGAATCTAATTCTTTATCTAATCTTGTTTGCACTAATTCTGGTAATGGGTCTCCATACAATTCATGTGCCTTATTATATGCTATATCTTTAATTGTCTGTTCACAACCCGGAATGTGTGGTGGACATTTTTCAGGTGATATTGGACTTATTTGGTCACACATATCTGATATTTTATTTGTATTTGTAACTACAACTTCATATGCTTTTTCTTTTCCCAAATAACTAAATTCTTCAAGCATTTCTTCTGTTGTTCTCAAATATAATGGTGCTTGATTATCTGCGTCATCATAGCCTTGTCCCGCTTCTAAGATACGTCTATATACTTCATCTTGTGGGTCTATAAAATGCACATCACATGTTGCAACTACTGGTTTATTTAATTTTTCACCCAAAGCTACAATTTTTCTATTAATATCTCTTAATGCTTCTTCATCTTTTACTGTTTCATTTCTAATTAAGAATTGATTATTTCCTATTGGTTGTATTTCTAAATAATCATAAAATTCTGCAATTTCTTCAATTTCTTCATCAGTTTTTCCAAGTTCAATTGCTTGGTATAATTCTCCTGCTTCACATGCACTTCCTAAAATTAAACCTTCTCTATATTTCTCCAATAAACTTTTTAAAATACGAGGTTTACGATAGAAATAGTGTAAATGTGAATATGAAACTAATTTATATAAATTTCGTAATCCTACATAATTTTTTGCTAAAATTATTGCATGATATGTTTTTAATTTTTTGTATTCTTCTTTTTTAGCTTCTTCTGTTCTACTAACGAAGTCTATATCTTCTAACTTCTTTGCTCCACGTTTTTTTAACATATCCAGCATTACTTTAAATACTTTAACTGTTGTATCAACATCATCTAAAGCTCTATGTGCTACTTCGACTTTTATGCCTAAGTTTTCAGCAATCTTTCCTAGCTTATATTTTTTGTAATCTGGAAATAAATCTTTTGCCAAACTTAAGGTATCAAGATATGTATAATCAAACTCATATCCTAAAGCCTTAGCATTTTGCTTTAAGAATCCAACATCAAATCCAGCATTATGTGCAACAATAACTGAATCTCCTAAAAATTCTAACAATTTTGGAAATACCTTATCTATTGTTTCTGCATCTTTAACCATTTCATCGGTTATATTTGTAACTTCTGTAACTCTTTCTGGAATGTGCTTTTCTGGATTTACAAAACAGCTAAATTCATCTATAACTTCTCCATCTTTAACCTTCATTACACCAATTTCAGTGATTTTTTCTGTTACTGCTGAAAATCCTGTTGTTTCTAAGTCTAGTACACAATATGTTGTGTCAATATCTTGTCCTTTAGGGTTGGTAACCACTGCATTCTTGTCTGGTGCTAGATATGCTTCAACTCCGTAAATAACCTTCATATCTGGGTTATCAAATCCTAGCATTTTGTGTGCTTCTGGAAATGCTTGTACTACACCATGGTCTGTTATTGCAATTGACTTCATTCCCCATTTCATTGCTCTTTTTATTAAATCTGTTGCTGAAGTCATTGCATCCATTTGGCTCATTTGTGTGTGCATATGTAATTCCACTCTTTTTACTTCTGCGTTATCTTGTCTTACTTCTTTTTTCAAACCTTCTGTTTCAACAATTGTATTTGCCATAACTGTTAATTCATTTGAAAAAGTGTCCATTTGAGCAGTTCCTGCAATCTTTATTCCTTTTGCACTTTGTATTCTTTTCATTATTTTCTTTGCATTTTCTTTATTTAAAAATGCTTTACAAGTTATTGTACTTGTTCCATCATATAAGTCAAAACTAAATAGAGTTTTACCAGATTTTAAAGTTCTATCTTCTGTATAAATTACTTCTCCTTGAAGTGCAACTTTTCCATCATCTACACCTAAATCTTGAACCTTTACTAGCTCTTCTGTTATATTCACACTTTGACCTAATATTAATGGTGTATCTTCAAGTTCTTCTTCTGTTGGTAATTCTGGTATTTCATTATTCTCTGTTCCAATTATAGTATTTGCAATAACTGTAACATCTCCTGCATATGTATCTAGTCCTGCTTTTCCAATTAACTTAATTGTTTTTGCATTTCCTATTTTTTCTACTATTTCTTTTCCTTCTGCTAAATCCTTTGAAAATGATTTACATGTCATTGTTCCTGTACCATCATATAGTTCACAAATAATCATTCCTTTTCCAGATTTAGTTTCTCGAACATCACAAGTTACAATTCTTCCTTCTAAAGTAACTCTTCCATCATTTGCTGTAATGTCTTTTATTTTTATGTGTTTTTCCTTTGCTTTTGATGGTTTTCCCATAATATATTCTTGTGGTTGCAGCATTTCTGGATTTTCATATAGTTCTCCTTCTGGTGGGATATATCCTTCGTCATCAACTGGTGGCATATAATTATTATCTTGATATTCTGGCACTTGTTCTTGTTGTTGTTTTCTTAGTTCTTCATTTTCTTTTTCAATGTGTGCAATTAACTGTTCTTCTTCTCTTTTTCTTGCTTCTCTAATTTCTCTTATATCATCTAAAGATAAATCTTCTTCTATATTTATTACATATTCTTTTCCAAATAGATTTTTCAAAACTTTTTGCAATTCTTTGTCTGTCTTTTTTGCTTTTAAGAAGTCTGCTCCTTTTATGTGCATTTTTATATCTATTTCGTTTTCTACTACTTCTACATCACTTTTTAATAATAGCATTGGCTTCATTAAAGGATATTTGTGTGCCATGTATGCTATTATGTTTCTCCATTCTTCTTTTATTTCTTTTAGTTTAACTGCTTCATGGTATTTTATTATTGTATCTATTTGCTCAAATTGGAATCTTTCTTTTAGGAATTTTTCAAAATACCATATTTCTTTTATTTCTATGTATTCATCGTAATACAAGGCTACTTGTAATTTGTTTTCTTTTTTTATTACATTTAGCCCCATTACGCTTGCATATTTTATGTTTGAATTTGCATTATAATCTGAAAATATTTCTCCTACTTTTTTTGTTTTTTCTGCCATCCTTACACACAATCCTTTCTCCCTTTAACAAAATGTATTCTATCACAAAACCAAAACTTATTAAAGCGAACAATAAGATTTTTTTGTATTTTTAATCTTATTCTTTTCTAAGGCACAAGCAACGGTTGGAAAAGAATTAAATTTTGGCTAGGAAAACGAGTTTGAAATTTATGAGGCGTACTATCTGTACGTTGATTAAATTTCAAATGAAGTTTGACGACGCCAAAATTGTAATTATTTTTCAACCGTATTTTTTAATTTTTTGTAACACTTATCTCTAATTTTCATACTATGTATTATACAAAGGAAAACAAAACATATTGTTGTTTATCTACTTCGAAAGGAGGTCTAGACTATGCCAGAGAATAGAGGATGCGGTGGATTCGGATTTGGTGACGACTGTTGCTGGATTATAATCCTTATATTATTAATCTGCTGCTGTTGTGGTGGTAATAGAGGAGGATGTTGCTAATCCCCTCTATATTTTAAAGGAGAAGTTATAGTCTAAACTTCTCCTTTTTATCGTTCTAGATAACAAAATGCCTATTATTTAAAACGCTTTCCTTTGCTATTACGTTTTACTCTTGATGCAAAAGCCTCCGCTTTGTCATCTAAATCATCTTCATCATCATATTTGTTATATGTTTTTGAATTATTACTTTCTTCTCTATTTGTTTTATTTTTAGAATATCCATCTAAAAATTTTGCTCTAACTCTTTCTCTTCTTGCTCTTTCATCATCATCTTCTTGTAATCTTGACATTATTTTTTGATTTTCTTCTTCATAATTTTCTTTTTCATCTTCAAAATCTTCATTTGTATCATAATTATCATTCAAATTATTATCTTGACCATCGTCTTTCTCTTCTTCTATGAATTTTCTTTTCTTTTTTAATGCTTTTGGTTTTTCTTCATAATCTTCATCATATTCATCTATATCATCATCTTTATTCATTCCATAGAAAGGTACTCCTGAATATTCTTCTGCAAAAGCCCTATTTCTTCTACGTTTTATTATTACAAATACTATTATAGCAATAACTACAACTACCGCAATAACTGCTCCGATAATCATTCTTTTTCTTTGCTCTTGTTCTGCTTGTTCTCTTGCTAAGGCTTCTTCATCTACTAAACTTTTATTTACAGTTATTTGATATGTCGCAACATTATTTCCATTACTGTCTGAAACTAAAATTGTAATTAAGTTTTCTCCTTCTTTTAAATCTTCATTTCCAACTATTTCTACTTGATATTCCTCATTTGTTGGATTTGCTTCAATTTGCAGCGTTGTATCTTCTCCTATATATTTTGCTGTATATTCATATACATTTGTTTCAAATTTTGGTGAAAGTTCTAAGTTTTGAATGCTTAAACTTGCAAGTCCTTCCCCTTCAATTATTTCTGTATTTTCTCCAGTATCTTCTGCAGTTTCTCTAGTAATTACTATAGTATATGTTTTTGTAGTCCCATCTTCTGCTGTTACTACAACATTTACAGTATTTTCTCCTTCTTGAAGATTTACAGTTCCTGTTCCCGTTACTGTTGCATTACTATCTTGTGCTTCTGCATATACTTCAACACTTTCAGTGTCTGCTGGTACTGTTACTGAATAACTTGTTGTATTACTTCTAAATCCACTAAAATCATGTGGTCTTATTCCTAAATTAATTAAATTTGCATTGCTTGATTCTTTCTGACTTGATGATGTAGTTCTTCCAGAATTTGATGACGAACCTGAAGAACTTCCACTATTACCACTTGACGTACTACCTCCAGTTGTTCCTCCATTTGAAGTACCTGAAGAACCTCCTCCTGAATTACTACTTCCTGTATCGCTTCCTGTATTACCATTGTTTGAACCATTATTTTCTCCAGAAGTCGTATTGTTATTATCTGATGGCTGTTCTGGAGTTGATGTATTTGTACTATTATCTATTATAGGTGGCGGTAAAGTGTTGTCTTCTGCTGCATTACTATTAAATAAAAAACATCCTGATAACATTATAATCATTGTTATAAGTGCTATTATATTTACTTTAATCTTGTGATTTCTATTCATAATTTCCTCCCTAATACATCTTTTGATTATGTGATAATTTTATCATTTGCTCATATTTTAGTCAACAACTTTGTAATAAATTTATTAACAACAATTATTTATATAATTATTTCTTATATTCTTTATTGTTTCAGGAATCATTTCAATTGTATCAGATGACTTCATACTAATATCTGTATATTTTTCTTGAGCCAGTTCTCCAGATACCCCTGCTAAATATGCTCCTGCAGCTACAATTTTGCTACTTGGCTCATTATATCCTAATATTCCAACTAAAATTCCGGATAAAACATCTCCACTTCCTGCCGTTGCCATTCCGCTACATCCTCTTTTTACTAAATATGTTTCATCTCCATCTGTTACAATTGTCGTACTTCCTTTCAATAATAATATTACATTATACCTTTTAGCAAATTCTATTGCTAATTCTATTGGATTTTCTTTTATTTTCTCAACAGGATTTTTACTTATCCTTTCAAATTCTTTTAGATGTGGTGTTAATATAATTTTATTCTTAGCTTTTTTAAGAATATTCAAATCCATTCTTGCTAGAGTATTTAATCCATCTGCATCAATTATGCATGGTACATTTTTTTCTACTAATATATATGTTAATATTTTTTCATTATCTTTTCCATTTCCCCATCCCATTCCAATAGCAAGTGCTTTTATTTTTTCTAAAGCTTTATCTATTTCTTCTTTATTAAATATCATTTTATTATCTTCATCATTTGAAATTGGATACATTGTTTGTTCTAATAAATATGGTGCAATAGATAGCTCTATACTTTTGGGTACAATTAATCTTACCACTCCGGCATCCGCTTCTTATACTTGCTGCACTCATATTTGCTAGTTTGATTGCTCCTGAATATTCCATGCATCCACCCATTATTCCAACATATCCATAATTTCCTTTATGCGTGTCTCTTTTTCTTTCTTTAAATATCTCTTTTAAATCTGATTCTTTTATTTCTTTTATATTATCCAAAATAAATCACCTCATAAAATAGTTATAAGGTGATTATATCATATTAAATACTTTATTTAAATAATAATTTCTTATTCTTTATTTTTTTATTCAGCTACATTTAAATCAAATATATCTTCTCCTCCAACTACCTCTCCAGTTGTTACATCTACATAGTAGGTTCTTGTTTGATTAAATGGTCTATTCTCATAAGAAAATTCTACTGTGTATACCTTTCTGGCTCTACCATTCATTTTATATGTGTTATAGCTGTATTCTGTTCCATCTTCTAATATTGTTGTTTCATTACCATTTGTCAATCCATTTTCTTTTAAATACACTTCTGGATTCATTCTTTTTATAGCTAAATTTGCTGTACATGATTTTTCTTTGTAATTTTCAGTATTTATTATTTTGTCCTTCTCTCTTGCAATATTTACCGCTTCTTCCATAGGTATTTCTATTGGATTATTTTCAAATGGTTCATTGGTAATTGATAGTGCAGTTACTAAATTAACTTTTGGAATAATTGTCATATTAATTGTTTCTGTTTCATTAAATAAGCCATCATATTCTTTTGAAAACCATAAATACCACAAATATGCTTTTGATTCATCATCACTATTATTACATGATATATATGATAGTTTATATTCCTCTCCAAAGCCATATTCTTTTAGTTTTTCTTCTCCCGCTTTTATAATTTCTTCTCTTGAAGATGTAAGTTTTTCTATCTCTTCTAAAGAGTACCCATCATCTAAATAAAAACTTCTTAAATTTCCTGTATTTGCATTTATAAATACTTTTAAATTTGAAGTTTCAATCATATATGTGATTTCATCATAGTTTGGAGCTTTTTGGATTTCTGTTTTTATTATTTCATTATCTTTTATTTCTAGTCCATATTTTTTTATTTCTTGTTTTGCTGAATTTATAGCTTCTTGCTCAGTAATTATACTGTTTAAATCTTCTTGAGTTACTTTCAATTCTTCTATATAGTTTTCTATTTTTTCCGGTTCTTTAAATACTTTTTCGTATATTACTCCCCCAGCATATACTATACTTACTGTTAATCCTATTGATAGCACAAATGTTGCTACAAATTTTAGCATTTTTAGTTTAGGAGTTTTTTGAATTTTCTCTTCACTTTTGAAGTTTTCAACTGCAATTTTAGTTTTAAATTTGTTTAATATTCTTTTGTTTAATTCTTCATTATTATTCATTTTACATCATTCCCTTCTTTCTTTATACTAATTTTCAAGTTTATATCCGTTTTTTTCTAATTCTTTTCTCAATCTTTTCCTTATTCGATGTAATTTTGTTTTTACTTTTGACTCGCTAATGTTTAAAGTTTTTGATATTTCTTTTATTTTTTTGGAATTGTAGTAATACATTATAAAGATCTCTTTATCTTCTTTTTTCATATTTTCTAATGTCTTTTCTACTATATTATTACTTTCGTTTATTTCAAAATTTTCTTCTATGCTTAGATTAGTTATTAATTTATTTTCATAATTATCTATATTAAAGTCAAATTGTATTTTTCTATATTTTAATTTTATTAGATTTTTTGTTATTCCTGCTAAATAGCTTTTTATTGGTTTTGTTTTGTCTAGTTTTTCTCTATTGTTCCAAAATGTCACAAATACATCAGATATTATTTCTTCTATATCTTCTTTACTTATTGTTTCTTTTGCCAGATTTTTTACTATTATATAGATATATCCGCTATATTCATTGATAACTTTTTCAATATTAAGTTCATCGTTTTTTATATATTTATCAATAGTTTTCTCCTCCACCTTTTTCATCTCCCTTAGTTCCAATCATATTATTTATATAAATAATGTTTTCCTGTTTCTATTTTTATATTATCATTTTTTCAAAAAAGGTTACAAAAAAAATGAGCATTACACTCATTTTTTAACTTTTATTTAATTATTGTTGTATCAAATCTTCATCATTAATATATTCAATTGTGTATTCGTTTAAACTATTTATGTCTGGAACTGCTACATCTTCATCTGTTACTGTTCCAAATTCGTATTTATATTCTTGTATATTATCATTTACTTCTTTTACTACTCGCGTTCCTGTGTAAAACCTTTTTCGTCCTTCTCTGTTTATTATTTTTATTGGCAAACCTGTTTCTTTATCAATCCACATTTCCCAATTTTTTGCTCTTTCAAATCTATTGTTTAATACATAGTATTCTTTTCCTACTTGAAATGTATCTGTATTTATTGACATTATGAATGCTGTTCCTAGTTTTAATATAAAGCTATTTGTATCAAATGGTAAATTTACTCCTTTTAAATTTTCTTCTTTATTAGCCATTTTTGTAAATTCACCTTTTTCTACTGTTATTTTTTTATTTTCTTCTTGAATTCTTATACTTTCATCTGAATCTACTGTTGCATATTCAGTAAAACTTGTTTCTATTCCTTCCTCAGTATATATTTCAGATATTGATTTATATTTTCCTTCCTTATAATATGTTCTTGTAACTACTGTTTCTCCTTCTCCTATAATATCTGTTGTTTCTTTATAAAAATTGTTTGAGCTTAAGCTGTTTTCTGCTTTATTTGATATGCTACATATTGTAATAAGTTGATATAAGTAAATTCCTAATAATATTAGTAATATGATTCCTAATGCTATTAATATTGATTTTATTCTTGATTTTCTTCTTATCTTTTTTAAATAGTCAATTTCTTTTTTTTGATTATTTTCATTTTCTTTGATGTCTTTTCTTATATCTTCTAGTTTTTTTCTGCATTTTTCACATTCTGACAAGTGTTTTTCAACTAATTTTTTTGATTCTGCATTTAATACTCCATCTACATATCCTAGTAATAGGTCTTGTACTATTTCACACTCAGTTTTTCTTTCCATTTTTATTTACCTCCCTTATTTTTTGCTTAGCACGATAAAATGTAACTCTTGCCCAATTAGGTGTTTTTCCTAATATTTCGCCTATCTCAATAAAATTCAAGTTTCCTACCATTCTTAGATACATTACTTCTTTTGATTGTTCGTCTAGCTTTTGCATGTCTTTAAATAGTTTTAGTTTTTCTTCTTTTTCACAAATTATATCTTCTGTTGTTTGAGCTTCTTCTATTTCTTCGTTTAAATCATTTATTGATATGTTTTTATTCTTTTTGCTCTTTTTTAGCTCTTTATACCATAGATGTTTTGCTATTTGACATAGCCATACTGATATTTTGCAGTCTCCTCTAAATTTATTGATTTGTTTTATTGCTATTGCAAAAGTTTCTTGTGTTAAATCTTCTGCGATTTCTTCTTTACCTGTTAAGCAGAATAGGTATTTGTATACTGTGTTTGAATATTCTTTATATACTTCTTCTATATTCTGCATAACTTTACCTCCTTCTATTTTATAAGAGAGTTTTTTATTCATTTTATTACAATTTTTTTGAAATTTGTTAAAAAAAAGACAAATCTATATTTAGAATTGCCTTTTTTCTTATATTTTGTTTTATTTTATTTCATTGCTTCTTCTACTGCAACTGCTACTGCAACTGATGCTCCAACCATTGGGTTATTACCCATACCGATTAATCCCATCAT
>CALXFF010000028.1 GCA_944387525.1 uncultured Clostridia bacterium
TGAACAACCTCAAACTCTAGTCCAATTATATAGGATTAGGTTTGAGGTTTCAATACGTCTTTTTGTTGACCGCTTACTAAAAAATCACAACTTTTAAACATTTTTTGTTGAAGCTTATAGGAATTACAATGTGAAGAATGTCCAACCCAAGAATTTAAACTTTGAATAGCATATTGAAAATCAAGTTTGTTATTGTGATATTGATTATTCCAAGTTTTAATATTTTTCTTGATTTTTTTCTTGCTAGATGTTCTAAGTAAACGGTGAGTTGTAAATATTCTGTAACCACAAAAGTTAACTCCCATTTTATACGGATAATATCTAGATTTATTGTTTAATTCTAGTTTTAGATGATTATGTAAAAATTTTTCAATTAATTTTTTTGAATTTATGCAATCTTGTTTAGTTTTTAAAATTAAAATAAAATCATCCATATATCGACAATAATATTTTACTTTTAAATCTCGTTTAATATATTGATCTAATTCATTTAGATAGATATTGGCAAAATATTGGCTTGTATAGTTGCCAATAGGAATTCCAACTTTTGATTTATCAATTGGACCATTAAATATGAATATCTGGGATAAATCTAATAATGGTTTATCAGAAATATATTTTTTTAATATTTGAAATAATATATATGGGTTAATATTATAAAAAAATTTTTTTATATCACATTTTAAAATCCAAAAGTCACCAAAATTCCTTTTCATTATTTGCATTTGATGTTGTACTGTTTCAACAGCTTTATGAGTACCTTTATTATCTAAACAAGCAAAAGAAGTATTAATAAATCTTGGGATAATAAAAGGTTTTATGAATTCTTCTACATACCATTGATGTACAATTCTATCTTTATATGGAAGAGCTTGAATGATACGTTCTTTAGGTTCATAGATTTTAAATTGAAAATACTTTCCTAATCTATAAGTACCATTTTCCAAATTTTTTAGTAAATTAATTAGATTGTTTTCTAAATTAAATTCGAATTTGATTACTTCATTTTTATAGGTTTTATGCTTTCTAGCTCGTTTATGTGCAGCTAATAACTTATCAAAAGTTAAATTTTTGTAAAATAGATTTTTTATCTTTTTAGGCATGATGTAATCCAACCTCCTAGCATGTTGCATATATCAGTAATTAATGTGCTCCAAGCTTGATAATTTTGTGAAGATATATATTTGTATTTATTAGATAAACGTACATGTACTTTTAATAAATTCAAATTAGTATCAAATTCATTTAAATATTTTAATTTATCTTGTTTGTTATAACATTTGATTGCATACATCAAATTTCTAAGACCAACATATAAAGAATTTTTTATTTCTTGAACTAAAGTGAAATTTTCAGATTTTGGATATTTTCTTACAATATCATTTGAGTAATAAATTAATTCTAAATATTTTTGGTATATTTTTAAGTTTACATTTGATTTTTGATTGTTTGATACAGAGTTATTCATTTTACACCATTCTTTCTATTACAATATGTAAGATAAAGTTTTATGTCTGTTCTAAGAATTTTTTAGCTTCAGTTGAAATATTTTCTAAAAAAGAATAAACTTCTCTAATAGATAAAGTATCCAAATTTATATTAGCTATTTTATTTAAAAAGCTTCTAAAGTCTTGTTTGATAAATCCATAATTTAAAGTATTATTATTTATACCGTTAACAGAGTTTAAATTATTACTAATAGTATTATCTGCAATATTAGACTGTATTGATGTTGTTCCAGTTGATAGATTTTCTACTATATGAAAATCCAAATTAGTATTTTTTAATAAATTAATATATTTTTGAAAACTATTAACAGGAAAACCACACTTTAAAATATTTTCATTTAAATTACTAAGTTTTAAATTTAATATAGGAGATATCTTTTTAGCATCTTCGTCTATAAAGATGTAAAAAATTCCATTTTTAAAAATATAAATTTTGTTTGGATTTGATTTTTTTAAATTTAAATATTTTTCATATAACTTGCTCATATTATTTACGTAATATAATTAATATTACTTCTCCTTTCTAAAAAATAAATTGGATGTTATTTGTAGGAATTAAAAAATAATATAAAAATAAAATCAACCTCAAAGGGTTTGTAAAATGAAAATAAAAGGTAATTAAAAGTAGGAAGTTGTTGTTGTATAATAATAAAGTAAAAAAAATTAGGAGATGCTTTTTATGGAATGGTATAATCGCTTTTATCCTAAAGAAAAATGGGTAAAAAAGTCCGCAGAAATAGAAGGAAAACTTTATGATAGATTAAAAGAAATAGCAGATAAGGAGTTAGATGCATCTGTTAATAAGATTATTGATGCTTGTGTAGATGATTTTAAAATGGAGGCAAAAATAGTGATTTATAAAAAAGACAAAAATGAAATAAATGTTGCAAGGTCAATAATTATAAGGGAATCAACATATAAAAAATTAGAAGAAATGAGAGAAAAGTATGGTATTTCAATTTCTAAATTAATCAATATTGCAGTTAGAGTAGGAATAGAAAAGTATGACAAGAGTAAAGTAACAATTGTTAAATAGAAAACTATGAAAAACTGCTTATTAAAGCTGAAAAATAGCCGGTTTAGCAAACTTAAATAGGTTGGTATAGATAACAAATTTTTCATAATTTATAAAACCATAAAAATAATATATGAAAAACATATAAAAATTTATGAAATTAATATTTTAAAACTTTTCAAGACAGTGAAAATATTTTTTATTTTTCATTGTCTTGAAAAGTTTTAGCTGAACGAAGTTTGTTTGATGTATCAAGCTTAATCATTTTCATATAAATCTTTGATAAAAACATCTCTTTCTTCAAAATTATCAACAAATCCAATTTTCGCTTTTTGATTACTAGAATCTAATTCTTGAATCCATACAGGTCTGTCATCATAAAAAATATCAAATTTATTATCATTGTTTAAAATGTAATTAATTCTTTCGTAATTCATAAATATCCCTCCTTTGAATAAATAAGCAATTTGAATTTATATTTATTTAAAGTATATCCATTTAATTAGGAAATATAACTAAATATCTAAAAATATCATTTACTAAGTACTTTGAAATGTTATTTTTTGTAAATTAATTTGACTTATAAGTAGTTTTAATATAAAATATAAAAGTAAAACTTAAATAATTTGATGAGTTACAATAATGAAAGATAAAAATAGAAAGGATGAGTAAGTATGAAGATACAATATAAAGATAAAGAAATAGAAGTACAAGAAGGAAAAACAATACAAGAAGTATTATCAGAAGAAATAAGAGCGAGCGAATATGCAGTTGTTGGAGCAATATTTAACAATGAATATGAAAATTTAAACTATGAAATCCATGAAGATGGAAAAGTAGAATTAATAGATATTTCATCAAAAGAAGGAAGCAAAATATATAGAAGAACAATGGTATATATATTAGCAAAGGCATTTGAAAAATTATATCCAGATTACAAAATGAATGTAAATTATCAACTAACAAATTCAATGTTTTGTGATGTGGAAAATTTAGAAGTGACAGAAGAAATGGCACATAATTTAACAGAAGAAATGAGAAAAATAGTAAGAGAAGATTTACCAATCAAACAAATTGTAATGAATCGTGAAGAAGCAACAGAATTTTATAAAAAATATGATACTTCAAAAGGAAGATTACAATTAGACTTAGAAGGCAATGAAAAAATATACATGTATGAATGTGATGGATATTATAATTATTGCTATGGAACAATAGCAAACAGAACTGGAATAGCAAAAATATTTGAAATAGTAAAATATGAAAATGGACTATTAATGAGATATCCAAGCTCAGATAAACCATTACAATTACCAAAATTAATACAAACAAAGAAATTAGCATGGGCATTAAATGAGTATGAAGATATCCACAGAATCTTAGATATGGATAGAGTATATAAAATAAATAAGGCAATAGAAGAAGATAGAATAAAAGACTTAATAATGTTAGACGAAGCATTACATGAAAAGAAAATAGCAAATATAGCAGATGAAATAGCAAAAAATAGAGAAGTAAAAATGATATTAATTGCAGGACCATCATCATCAGGAAAAACAACTTTTGCACAAAGACTAGGATTACAGTTAAGAATTAACAAATTAAGACCTGTAACAATATCAGTTGATAATTATTTTGTAGAAAGAAAAGATACACCAAAAGATGAAAATGGAAATTATGATTTTGAATGTATAGAAGCAATTGATATGAATTTGTTTAATGACCATTTAACAAAACTACTTAATGGAGAAGAAGTAGAAATGCCTGAATTCGATTTTCATGAAGGGACAAAAAGATATAAAGGAAAGAAATTAAAATTAGGTAGAGAAGATGTATTAGTAATAGAGGGAATTCATTGTTTAAATGATAAATTAACAAGTAAAATTCCAAAGGAACAGAAATATAAGATATATATAAGTGCCTTAACAGTATTAAATATGGATAGATATAATAGAATATCAACAACAGACACTAGACTAGTTAGAAGAATAGTTAGAGACCATAAATTTAGAGGATATAGTGCAAAACACACAATAGCAAATTGGAATATGGTAAATAACGGAGAAGAAAAAAATATCTTCCCATTCCAAGAAGAAGCAAACAGCATATTTAATACATCATTAATCTACGAATTAAATGTGTTAAAAGGAATAGCAATGCCATTGCTAGAAGAAATAACAAAAGAAGAAAAAGAATATGCAGAAGCAAGAAGAATGATAGATATGTTAAAATACTTTAAAGAAATACCAGAAGAATATGTCCCAACCAATTCATTGTTAAAAGAATTTATAGGAGGAGGCAACTTTAAGTATTAATGATGGCTAATGGTCAGTTTGGGGACAGGTTCGGACTGACCACTTTTGGATAGTTTAGGGACGCCACTTCTTGGGAGTAATATCTGAATTTGTAACTTAGGAAAGGAAAATTAATAAAAATGAATTTGAGAAATTTTACGGAAATAGATGAAGAATTTATATGTGACAATTGCGGAAAAAAAGTGCCTAAATTAGGATATTCTTGTAGAAATCATTGTCCATATTGTTTACATTCAAAGCATGTGGATAAAAATCCAGGAGATAGGCAAGAAGAATGCCATGGAGATTTAGAACCAATAGGATTGGAAATAAGTTCTAAAAAAGGTTATGTTATTATTTTTAAGTGTAAAAAATGTGGAACGATTAGAAAAAATAAAGCTGCAAAAGATGATAATATGGATTTGATAATTGAATTAAGTAGTAAAGTGTGATAATATATAAAACATAAAACAAGTATAATGTAATTTAAGCAAATGCTAAAATTAAAAGGAGGAAATAAAATGTTGAACGAAAAAATTGTAAAAAATGAAAAAATAAGAGAACGGAGGTTAGTTGAGTTATTCGATAAAGGAATCATAGAAATAGGTGATGAGATTCCATACAAACATGAAAGAAAATCATATTTAAGTCCAGTACATAAAAATGGAGTAATAGATCAATATTTTAGTACAGAAAGTTTAGAAGTTAAATGGCAGGCAATTGGAATAGAAAGAATTTCTGGAAGAAGATGCTTGAAATTGATTATGAAACAGCCTGTATTTGAATTTGAATTGTCAGGAGCAGAAGGTTGTGAGTATGGGATAGGTGAACTAGATAAAATTTCACAAATTTTTGCAACTGAAGTAGTAACATTAAAAGCCAGAAATGTGACGATTGAAGATATTAATAAGTTGTTAGATATAGTAGTAGATAAAGAAAATCATAGAATTTACCAGAAGAAAAATTCTATGGAAGATATTAATTGGTATGAAGATTTCTTAACTATTTTCAATATGAAAAGACACTATACGCCAGGTAGTTATTTGAAAAATGAATATGCATCTTCAGATGAAATAATTCAAACCTGTTATTCGTACAATAAAGATGATATTCTTGGAAAAGAAAAAGAAATCATATTTTTAGATAAGCCTTATTGGTTGTCTTCAAAAGGAACTTATGTGGTTAACAATATGGATAGGGCATACTATGGTCCAGGTGTTGTATACAGAAATGTTACTTGTGCAGGTGGTAGTAATATTTTTGGCTCTCATGGTGAGTGTATTAAGAGAAACTATGGTATTAGGACTATTTTGTATTTAAGCCATGATATTACTTTAAATGCATTATTGAAAATGATTCAAAGAGAAAATCTAGCTAATTTTCAAAATTTATTAGGTAAACTGAAAGCAAAAAGACATGAAGAGGAAGAAATTATAAAAGAAATGGAACAACTAATTAAAAGCGTTTAACAATGCAAAAACAGGTCACATTGTGGCCTGTTTTTGTGTGATGACTAAAAAGTGGCGTCCCCAAACTATCCAAAAGTGGTCAGTCCGAACCTGTCCCCAAAGTGACCAAACTGACCAAACTGACTACGCAATTAAATTTCTCGATTTAGATTTCCGCTGGTATAATCTTTACCTTCAAAACGTTTTTTATCTTTCACGGTTTTCAAAATATTATCAATTTGTTCATTAGATTCATCCAAAATATCAATACGAACTGAATCAACATTAAAGCTATTTGGAGAAATTGAAGTTATCTTACTATTAAATAAAGTAGTAACTGTTTGAATATTATCAGGCATTATTGGAAATTCCATATTTAAGCGGTCTTTCAAGTAATATCTATGAGAAGTAGTACATCTAGCTTTACATTCAGGATAACATTTGTCTGTTTCACCAAGTAAGCAATAATTCATATTTACAAGAGGTGTTCTACCATATATAATTAATTCTTTGTTTAGATAACTATACTCACATAATCTTTGAATTGTTTTCTTATCTAATTCAGGAGATATTGTAAATGTACTAATTCCAAGCTTTTTTAATTCTAATACGGTTTGAGAATTAAAAACATTAAATGTATAATTAGTAACTAATTTAAAATATTTATCTAAATCTTTAAATAATCCATGTAATAATTTAATATTGCAGATATTAGAAATTACAAAACCTTTTATTTCATATTTTTCAACACTTGATTTAGCATTTGCATAAAATAAATTTTTATAATTTCCTTTTACAATAGTAGGCATGTAAATATATATGTCAGATAATTTACTAATTTTTTTCAAAGTTGCATCATATTTTTTATTTGTAAAATATTTTAATGGAATGTACACATTATCTGCTAAAGATAAAGATTCATAATTGAAATCAGTATTTAGTTTATTTAACAATACAGATATTTTAGGATTATGTGATTTTGTTAGTTTTATATTGTTTTTTACATTATTTCTCATGTTTTCTAAAACAGAATGTTTAATGACATATTTTGAAGTATCAGTATTTTGATAATCAGAGTTCTTTTTTAATTTAGAATTATTTTCGCTTTTTGAAACATCAAAATTTCTATGACATTTTGCAATAGCATATTCTTCTACTTGTTCTAAAACATTTCTTCTTAATTCATTTAAAGTACTTAATTTAGGTAAAAATAAGTTATCACCTAAATCTATATCTAGTTTTTTAAATTCATATGGTGTATTTGAAGTCTTTCTTAATTGTTGTTCAACAAGTTCTTTTGAAAGAGGTTTGTTTTTAGCATCTAAAGGAATAGTATCTATTGTATATTTGATTTGTAAGTCTTTATATAATTGATTTGGTTTAAAGCTAGTTACTTCAAAAGAAATAGGTTTATTCTTTTGAATTGTTATTTTCCCATTTAGATAGATTTTTCTTAGTTCATGTTTGCAACTTTCTTTTGCAAGATTAGAAAGTTTTTTAGATGACATTTTATAAATATTGTCTTTAAGATTTATATTTCCTTTCATTCTGCCAATTGTAACAGTTTGACCTTTTTTTGTTTCAGTTATATTTTTTCCATCTTCCATTAATTCAGAAATGGTATATGTTCCTTTTTCATTTTCAAGAGAGATAGTATCTCCAATTTCAATTGGTTCTTTAAGTTTAACAGTAATTAATCCTTTAGATTTGTTATAATTTTGAACTTTTCCTAGAGGTAATCCCATATTGTTAGGCTTTTCTTTGAAAACTAGATTTTTATTAGGTTCTGTATCTAAGTGACCAGAAGATGACATACCTCTATTAAATGCTTGAAGTAAGTCTTTTTGGTCATTTGAATCAATAATATATTCTTTATTTGATAATGCAAGGTCAATATATTTCCTATAAATTCTAGTCACTATTGCAACATATTCAGGAGATTTCATTCTTCCTTCAATTTTTAAGCACTTGACTCCAGATTGTATAAATGAAGGGATATATTCTAAAGCACATAAATCACGTGTGCTTAATAAATATCCACTATTAATCTTATGATTATCTTCATATAAATCATAAGGTAATCTACAAGGCTGGGCACATTTTCCACGATTTCCGAGAACGTCCGCCTATCATGCTAGAAAATAGGCACTGACCAGAGTATGAAATGCATAAAGCACCATGTGCGAAACATTCAATTTCAATTTTAGTATTTTTGCAAATATAGTCTATTTCATTAATTGAAAGTTCTCTTGCTAAAACTACTCTTTTAAAGCCTAGGTCTTGAAGTTCTAAAGCACCATTCAAATTGTGTACTGTCATTTGTGTACTTCCATGAATAGGTAAATCAGGAAATTCTTTAATTAATTTCATTGCTAAACCTAAATCCTGGACAAGTATTGCATCAATTCCATATTCATATGCTTGTTTAGCTAAATTAAAAGCATTTTCGATTTCATTGTCTTTTATTAATGTATTTAATGTAAGATAGGTTTTTACACCTCTTATTTTTGCATATTCAATTGCTTTTTCTAAATTTTTACCAGAAAAATTGTTAGCAAATGCTCTTGCATTAAATAAGTCACTTCCAAGGTATACGCTATCTGCTCCGTTTTGGACAGCAGCTTTTAAACATTCAAAGTTTCCAACTGGTGAAAGTAGTTCCATTATTAATTTCACATTCCTTCCTAAGGTACTAATCAGGTTGGAAAAGAATTAAATTTTGGCTAGGAAAACGAGTTTGAAATTTATGAGGCGTACTATTTGTACGTTGATTAAATTTCAAATGAAGTTTGACGACGCCAAAATTGTAATTATTTTTCAACTGGCTCTCCTTTAAATTTATAATCTTATCTGTAATTATTGTATCATAAAATATTAAAATGTGACAAAAAATATAAAAAAATTAAAAGAAAATTGATTAACAATTTACAAATCATGTGAAATATGTATATAAAATGAAATAGCAAGCTAAATAAAGAAAAATATTTCACATAAACAATAAAAATAAGAAAATAAACAAAAAATGATTATTGTAAACAAAATAAAATGTGAATAACTTGTAAACGCAAAATGACTATTATGAGTTATTCACAAAGTTATCCACATTATCCACAGTTAGTTATCCACAAGTTATAAAATTATAAAACAAAGAAATAGGATACATAAAATATCTGAAAAAGTATTTTTTGTAATTGCAATGAAATACTTTTGTAATATAAGTGAGAGAAAAATGGCGAAAAAATGAGTAATATAAAGAAAAATAACTATAAATAGCTAAAAATAAAGGAAATTCTGCTTAAAAGTGAAATTATATTGTAATCTAATTGTAAAAAGAAAAAGTAGAAAAAACAAAATAAATGTAATAACATGTTGAAAACTAATTTTAAATATGTGGATAACTTATCTTTGTTAATTATCCAAAAAAATCTAAAATCATACAATATAATATGAAATAGATAATAGATTGGAGTTGGAAAATTTATAATGATAAGCAAAATAAGAGAAATGTTAAAATACACAACAAAAAAATTAAAAAGAGGATATGAAAATGATATAAACATTGAAAAATTGGAAGAGCTGAAAAAACATGGAGCAGTAATAATAGATGTAAGAAGTGAGCAAGAGTTTAAAGAAGGACATATAGAAGGAGCAATTTCAATACCAGAATATGAAATAAAAAATAGAATGAAAAAAGAATTACCAAATTTAGAGCAAACAATAATTGTTTATTGTAGTACAGGTCATAGAAGTAGAAGAGCTCAAAAAGTATTAGAAAAAATGGGATATAGCCAAGTATATAATTTGGTAAATGGCTGGCAAAACTATTGAGATTTTAAAATTTCTATGTTAAAATTATATTGTTATAAAAATGTTAGAGGAGGAAATATAGATGTGTCCCCAAATGGACAAAATGTCGCAAAAAGAAACGTCCCCAATGAGACATATAAGAAATTTTTGCATAATTGCACATATAGACCATGGTAAATCAACTTTAGCAGATAGATTAATAGAAATGACAGGAGTGTTATCTAAACGTGAAATGGAAAGTCAAGTATTAGATAATATGGATATTGAAAGAGAAAGAGGAATAACTATAAAATCTCAAGCTGTTAGAATGATTTATAAGGCAAAAGATGGACAAGAATATACTTTTAATTTGATAGATACACCAGGACATGTTGATTTTAATTATGAGGTGTCACGAAGTTTGGCTGCGTGTGACGGAGCAATTTTAGTTGTGGACTCAAGTCAAGGTGTTGAGGCTCAAACACTTGCAAATGTGTATTTAGCAATAGACAATAATTTAGAGATTTTACCAGTATTAAACAAAATAGATTTACCAAATGCAAGAGTAGATGAGGTAAAACATGAAATCGAAGAAATAATAGGAATTCCAGCAGAAGATGCACCATGTATTTCTGCAAAATCAGGTTTAAATGTTGACCAAGTTTTAGAGAGAATTGTAACAGATTTGCCAGCACCAAAAGGAGATGTAAATGCTAAAACAAAATGTTTAATATTTGATTCATATTATGATAATTACAAAGGAGCTTTAGCATATGTAAGAGTTGTTGATGGTAAAGTAAAAGTTGGCGATGAAATAAAACTTATGGCAGCAAATAAAACTTTTACTGTAGCTGAAGTAGGATATTTTATTCCTGGTTCATATATGCCAGTAGAGGAGATAAAAGCAGGAGAAGTTGGATATATTGCAGCAAGCATAAAAACTTTATCTGATATACATGTTGGAGATACAATTACATTAAATGATAATCCAGCGGATGAGCCACTTAAAGGATACAAAAAAGTTACACCAATGGTATATTGTGGATTATACCCAATAGATGGTAGTCAATATGAAGATTTAAAAGAAGCATTAGAAAAATTAAAATTAAATGATGCAGCTTTAGAATTTGAACCAGAAACATCAGCAGCTCTAGGTTTTGGATTTAGATGTGGATTTTTAGGATTATTGCATTTAGAAATAATAGAAGAAAGACTAGATAGAGAATTTGATTTAGGTTTGATTACAACTGCACCATCAGTAATATATAAGGTATATAAAACAAATGGAGAAGTTTTAGAGCTATATAATCCAGAAGATTTACCAAAACCACAAGAAATTTCATATATTGAAGAGCCATTTGTAACAGCAAATATTTTAACACCAAGAGAATATGTGGGAAATATAATGGAACTATGCCAAAGAAGAAGAGGTATATATATTGACATGAAATATCTTGATGAGCATAGAGTGACTTTAGTATATGAAATGCCTTTAAATGAGATAATATATGATTTTTTCGATAATTTGAAGTCAAAAACAAAGGGATATGCATCACTTGATTATGAATTCAAAGAATATAGAAAATCAAACTTAGTAAAACTAGATATTTATATTAATAATGAACCAGTTGATGCCTTGAGTTTTATTGTTCACAAAGATAGCGCATATGATAGAGGAAAGAAAATGGTTGAAAAGCTAAAAACAGTTATACCTAGAAAACTATTTAAAATTCCAATTCAAGCAGCAATTGGTGGACAAATTATAGCAAGAGAAACAATTTCGGCTTTAAGAAAAGATGTACTTGCAAAATGCTATGGTGGAGATATTACTAGAAAGAAAAAATTGCTGGAAAAACAAAAACGTGGAAAGAAAAAGATGCGTGAAATTGGAAATGTAGAGATACCACAAGAGGCATTTTTGTCAGTGTTGAAATTAGATGATGAATAAAAGAAAAAGATAAAAGGAATGAGGAAGTGTGAAAGAAAATAAAAACTTTGATGACCAAGTAGAAGGAAGAAATTCAGTATTAGAACTATTAGAAAGTGGAAAAGACATAAACAAAATATTCATAACAAAAGGAGAAAAACATGGTTCTATAAACAAAATAATAGCAAAGGCAAAAGAAAATGGAATAATAATAGTAGAAAAAGACAAAAATCAAATGAGACAAATGGCGCAAAATGAAAATTATCAAGGTGTAATTGCAATAGTACCACCTTATGAATATTGTGAAATTGAAGATATCTTAGAAGAAGCAAAATCAAAAAATGAAGCACCATTTATTTTAATACTAGATGGAATTGAAGACCCCCACAATTTAGGTTCTATAATAAGGACAGCAGAAACAGCTGGAATACATGGAATAATCATTCCAAAAAGAAGAGCGGCTTCGGTAAATAGTACAGTAAATAAAGTATCAGCTGGTGCAGTACAACATATGAAAATTGCAAGGGTAACAAATATATCAGATAGTATTCAGAAATTGAAGGAAGCTGGGCTTTGGATTTGTGGTACAGATATAAATACTAATACTTACTATAATAAGCAAGACTTAACAGGACCTTTAGGATTAGTTATTGGAAATGAAGGCTCAGGAATTAGCGAAAAAGTTAAGAAAAATTGTGACTTTTTAGTAAAGATTCCTATGAAAGGCAAAGTTAATTCATTAAATGCATCTGTTTCAGCAGGAATTGTTATTTATGAAGTTTTGAGGCAAAGGGAGGAAAACCAAAGATGATACCAAGAAAGAAAAGAAGATTAATTTTAATAATTTCAATAGTATTAATAATATTAATTCTACTAATAGCATTTGCTTTAGTATATATAAATACAGATATGTTTAAATCTAATAAAATGCTATTTATGAAATATTTAGGAAAAAATGTTCAAAATATTAATGAAGCGTATACACAAATAAATCAGAAAACAGATTATGAAAATTCATTAGAACAAAGCAAATATACAGTAAATACGCAAATAAATGTAAATAATACAGAAAATCTTGGCACAACCCAAGAAAATACAGATAATGTTATCAATCAACTAAAGGTGGTTGCGGATGGGCAAGTAGATAAAGAAAATCAATTTAATTACCAGAAAGTAAATCTATATAAAGGAGAAGATAATTTATTAGGTTTAGAGTTTATTCAAAATTCTAATATATATGGACTTCGTTTTTCGGACCTTTTTCAGCAATTTTTATTAGTTGATAGTAATAATTTACAAGACTTATTTAATAAATTAGGATATTCAAATGAAGAGACATCTAATATGCCAAGTCAGTCAGGTCAATTATCAATTGGTAGTATAGAGATGACAGATGAAGAAG
Source organism: uncultured Clostridia bacterium (assembly GCA_944387525.1). Lineage (GTDB taxonomy): Bacteria > Bacillota > Clostridia > TANB77 > CAG-508 > CAG-269. Next base: position 13,381 of record CALXFF010000028.1, read on the forward strand.
AAGAAACGCTTGTAAATAAATATATAGAAATAATTGAGAATGACGTTACAAATCAAAATTTTTCAAAACAAGAAAATCAAACGATAGAAATAGATGGAAAAAGCGTGCAAGTAAATGCTTATACAGTTACTTTAACAAAAGAACAATTAAATAATATATATCTTGATGTTTTTGAACAACTAAAAAGTGATGAAATAATATTAGGAAAATTGGACGAATTGCAGAAAGAAATAGAACAATTTAATCAATTATTTCAAAATAGTGATATTAGTACAGATAACAATTCACAGAACTTAAAAGATATATTTGTTACTCAAATTGATGATATAATTTCTAAAATCAATAAAAATAATATCGGACAAGATGAAACAACCATAACAGTATATGAAAACATGAAAAATACAGTAAGAACTTCAATTCAAACACCTGAATATGAGATAGATGTAGACTTTTTAACAACAGAAGGAGAAAAATTTATTCAATATAGTGGAAATGATAAATCCAACGATACAATTAGGACAATTTCTTTAAGCGAAACCAATAATAATATAGAAATGAACATTGATGTAGTAGAAGGAGAAGAAGAAAAATCTGCAGTAATAACTCAAAATAAAGAAATTAGTGGAAATACAATGAAAAAGAGTTTGACTGCTCAATATGAAGATTCAGAAAATCGTGTAGAAGCATATATTACTCAAAATTATCAACTTGTAACGCAATTTAGCGATGAAATTGTTTTAGATGATGAAAATTCAATTCAACTAGATAATTTAGAACAAGCAGAATTGGAATCTTTAATGGCTACAGTGACACTCGGAGTTAATGACAAAATGATGGAATTACAAAATATGATTAATATGCAAGAATTACAACAAGTATTAATTAATGCGCAATTATTAGATGAGGAACAAAACTTAGTGTCTAATGGAACAACAGAAACTGAAAAAACAAGATATAATTCTCAATTTGAAATGTTAAAAGGGGAAAATTTGGAATCTGAAAGAATCTTAAATGCTATTAATGCCACACAAAACTATATAACTAATTTAGAAGTAATTTCAAATACAGAACTTAGAATAGAATTAAGCAGAAATGAAAACAATCCGGAAATTGTTACAACTTTGCAAACTTTTATAGAAGACCATGGACGTGAGATTTATAATCTTGATGTTGAATATGATGAACAAACAGGTTTAGTTAGTAGTTTGTTACTAACTATAGTTACAGATGAATGATAATAAATTTTAAATGAATATATAAATAACAAATAGGAGATAATTAACATATATTATATCAATATATGTTAATTTTTTTTAAGGAGGATTAATATGTTACTAAAAAATAAGTTAATTGGGAATACTCCATTAATAAAGATTTATTATGATTATAAAGGAAAGCAAAAATATATATACACAAAATTAGAATATTATAATTTAACTGGAAGTATAAAAGATAGAGTAGCATATTATATAATTGACAATGCAAAAAAACAAGGAGAATTAAAAGAAGAAATGCCAATAGTTGAAGCAACAAGTGGAAATACTGGAATTTCCATAGCAGCTTTAGGAGCTTACTATAATCATCCAGTGTATATATTTATGCCAGATTGGGCAAGCAAGGAAAGAATAGATTTGATGAAAAGCTTTGGAGCAAATATAATCTTAATTTCTAAAGAAGAAGGAGGATTTATAAAATGTGTAGAAGAAGCTAAAAAATTAGCTGAAGAAAAAAATGGATTTTTATCAAATCAATTTTCAAATGTTAATAATTTTAAAGCACATTATGAAACAACGGGAGTCGAAATAATAGAACAAATACCAGAAACAATTGATGGATTTTTATCTGGTGTAGGAACAGGTGGAACACTTATGGGGATAGGTACAAAACTAAAAGAAAAGTTTAGTGATTTAAAAATAGTTGCAATAGAGCCTGATAAAATGCCAATAATATCACAGGGTAAGAAAATAGCACAGCACAAAATAGAAGGTATTGGAGATGACTTTGTTCCAGATTTAATTGACAAAAATAGGATAGATGAAATTTTTTTGATAAATGATGATGATGCAATAAATATGTCAAAAAGACTAGCAAAAGAGTTAGGATTAGGTGTTGGGATTTCTTCAGGTGCAAATTTTATTGGAAGTGTTTTATTGAATGAAGAATTGAAAAATCCAGTTGTGACAGTTTTTGCAGATGATAATAAAAAATATTTATCAACAGATTTATCAAAAGAAATCGATAACAATAAAAATTTTGTCTCAAATCAGATTGAATTGATAAATTATGAGGAGGTATAAAATTATACCTCCAATTTCAATTATGTTATTTCTGTATATTTGTCACAAAAATGTAATAAAAAAATACCATACAAAAGTATTGCATATATTATCATTTAATGATAATATTTTTTTGGAAACGTATATAAAACAATACAAATACAAAAATAAATTTAACAGGAAATATAAATTTATCACAAGACTCAAAAGACAAATTAAAAGCAAGGTTTGGAAGTAACGTAACATTTTAGATAAATCAAAAAAAGATACTAAGAATATATTAAAAATAAAATCTTACTATTTTTATATAGTAGCACTAGATAATAGCATGGAATTTCCTTGCTATTTTTTAATTAATATAGTAAAATGTACATGTAACGTTAAGAAAATAAAAAGCACATAAAGAAATTAGGACGGAAGTGCTAAAATGGTAAGTAAAGGTAGGAATAGGAATTGATGTTAGAATAGATATATGGACACATTTAACGAGAGAGTGTATAATAAATTATGTACACTAATCAGAAAGGAGTGTGTCAAAAAATGGCAAAGAAAAAAGTATATGATGAAGATTTCAAAAAAAGTGTCCAAAAACTTGACATAGATCCAGGTATATGCGTTTAAAGGAAAAGAAGTAAAAATGGAAATATATTAGATTGGAAAAGTAACATTAAAAAATATTATAATAAAACGAACTCAAAAAAGGTATTAAGAATAAAAGCTTAATATCTTTTTTTGATTATGAGGAATATTAAGTAAAAAATTAAAAATAATAGATATTTATGTAAAAAAAGTACAAGTAAAAAAGCTCCAAATAATTGTAAAGAAAAGTGTTAAAAAATATAATAAAAGAAAAAATATTTGGAGGTAGTAAAGTGAGAGAAACAAAAGTTAAGACGAGGATAATTGAGAGAAAAACAATTAGAAAAAAGCAAGAGAAAATAAAAGCTTTAAAAGAGAAAAAAGGTTTTACATTAGTAGCACTAATAGTAACAGTAATAGTTTTATTAATACTAGCGGGAGTAACCATAGCAACATTAAATGGAGATAATGGAATACTAACAAAGGCAGATGAAGCAAAATTATCAACAGAATTGTCAAGGTATAAGGAAGAATTAGAACTATATAAAGTAGAGAAATATAATGAAAATAGAAACTTTGAGGAAGAAACCTTAACAGCAGGAAAAGTGGAATTAAACTATAATACAAAAGAAAGTGCAGAAACAGGAAATATAAAAACAATAATACCAGATATAAGTAATGAATATTTTGAGAAATTAGAAGTAATAAAAGGAGAATTGTTAATAAATACCCAAAATGAAAATGAAGTAAGAGTAGCGCAAAGATTAGGAATAGAAGTAAATCCATATGATATAAGAGACGGGGTATTGTGGTCATCAAATGGAAACTTATTATTAATGGATGAAAACACAGGAAGTTTAACAATACCAGACTCAGTAACAGCAATAGGAGAAGGAGCATTTGCAAACTTAGAAGGATTAAGAACAATAATAATACCAAGCACAGTAAAAAGGATAGAGAGAAATGCATTTAGAAATAACACGACATTAGAAACAGTAATAATGCAAGAAAAAGTAAATTCAGATGGAACAATAGAAGGTGTAGAATATATAGGAACTAATGCTTTTATGGAATGTACAAATTTAACGACAGTACAGATGTCGAATAGTGTGAATGAATTTGGAAGCCAAGTTTTTTATTTAGATAGTAGTTTAAAGACTATAAAGTTATCAGATAGAATGACATATATTCCAGAGTATATGTTTTCATTATGTGCTAATTTAGAAATAGTTGATATACCTGAAGGAGTTACTGAGATAAGAGGGAGAGCTTTTAGTGATTGTAGTAAATTAACAACAATAAAAATACCAAAAAGTGTTACATATATAGATTCAACTGCGTTCAACAGTTGTTTAAAATTAGTTAATATAGATTTATCGGAAAATTCAAATTTCAGTTTTAAAGATGGAATATTATTAGGAAATAATGGAACAGAAATGAAAATAATATTAGCAAGTGCAGTAGATGAAAACACTTTTACTGTACCAGATACAGTAACGAAATTATCAGATGGACAGATAAATCAATATAAAAATATAACAAAAGTAAAAATACCAGCAAGTGTAAATAGTATATCTGCAAATTTTATATCAAATAATATAACAGAAGTAGAAATAGATAGTGCTAATGAAACATATGAAGCAGACGGAAAGGCAATATATACCAAAGATGAAAATAATAAAACATTAGTAAGATATTATGCGAATGAAAGTAATGTGGATATAGAAAAATCAATAAAAACAATTAAGAGTTTAGCCTTTTATAATAAAGAATTAACTGAAGTACAATTGCCAGATACACTAGAAACAATAGAGTCACAAGCTTTTAATGGTTGTAAAAATTTAAAAAGTTTGAAACTAGGAGCAAATGTAAAAAGTTTATATAATATGTCAATATTTGGATCAGGAATAGAAGAAATAGAAATAAGTGAAGATAATCCAAATTATAGTATAAGAGAAGGAGCAATATGTAATGGAGAAGAGGTAGAAGCGTTATATAATAAGGATGGAACAATATTTATATCGCCAATAAAATCTTATGGAACAATAATAACATATGAAATACCAGAGGGAGTAAAAAAAATATTTGATTATGCATTTCATAGTCAAAATCAAATGACAAGTGTAATAATACCAAATTCGCTAGAAGAAATAGGGATTTCATTTATAGCTTGTGAAGCTTTAACAAGTATAGACATACCAAATAGCGTAGAAAAAATAGGGGCAACTTGTTTTAGTAATTCAACGAATCTAAGGCAAATAAGAATACACAAAAAAAGAGATAGTATAAAAGGCTCACCATGGGGATGCATATATGGAGATAGAGCAATAATATGGGATGAATAGTAAGAAAAAATTATTGAATTATTGTCAGTAAAATAAATACTAAAGAAGTTAAAATAGAAGTATATTAAAATAAACGGAATAAAGTAATAAAAAAAATATTTTTGGTTAAACTAACATAAAAATAAAATTCAGAGGTAAAGAAATGTTTAAACCAAAAGCAATTTACTATGAAAAAGAAATATTAGAATATCCTTTAGGAAAACAATTAATGGAGCAATACAAAGATGTACCTAAAGTAGAAATAGAAAATCACAATAATATAGAAGAAATGAGAAAAAAGGAAAATAAAGAATTTCCATACATGAAACAAAATTTAATTATTGGAGTAAGAAAAACACATAAATTTGTAGAAAATCATAAAACATCAGACTATTTAGTACCATATACATCATCAGGATGTACAGCATCATGTATGTATTGCTATCTAGTCTGTAACTACAATAAATGTGCATATTTAAGGCTATTTGTAAATAGAGAGCAAATGTTAGAAAAAATAATTAAAACTGCAAATAAATCTGAAAAAGAACTAACATTTGAAATAGGAAGTAATAGTGACTTAATATTAGAAAACACAATAACAGGAAATCTCTCTTGGACAATAGAAAATTTCAAAAATGTAGAAAAAGGACATTTAACATTTCCAACAAAATTTGATATAGTAGATGATATATTACCATTAGACCATAAAGGAAAAGTTACAGTTAGAGTTAGTGTGAATCCAGAAGAAATAATAAATAAAGTAGAATTTGGAACATCAAGATTAAAAGGAAGAATAGAAGCAATAAATAAATTAAGAGAAGCGGGGTATGAGGTGGGAATATTAATAGCACCAGTAATATTAGTAGAAAATTGGAAAGAATTATATTTAGAATTAATACAAAGATTAAATCAAGAACTATCAGAAAAAGTAAAAAAAGACGCATTTTTTGAAATAATATTTATGACATACAGTTTTGTTCATACAAAAATAAACGAAGAAGCATTTCCAAATGCCATAAACCTATATAGTAAAGAAATGATGACAGGCAGAGGAAGAGGAAAGTATATGTATAAAAATGATATAAGAAAAGACGGAGAAATATTTTTAAGAGAACAAATGCAAAAATATTTTCCAAATAATAAAATTGAATATATTGTGTGATGTCGCATTGGGGACGTTTCTCATGCGACATTATTAATTATACGTTTTATCCATTCACAAAAAATTCACAAACAAAATTAGCAAAAAGTATTGACAAGTGCTAAAAATGGGTATAATATATATGGAGTTAGCAAACAAATAATAAGAGTGCTAAAACAAACTAACAATTATAAAGCTAAAGAGGTGAAAAAATTGTTAGATGATAGAAAGAAAAAAGTTCTGCAAGCAATAGTAGAAGAGTATATAAATACAGCAGAGCCAGTAAGTTCAAATGCATTAACTACAAATCATGGATTAGATTGTAGTAGTGCAACAATAAGAAACGAAATGGCTGAATTAGAAAAAAATGGATATCTGGATAAGACACATACATCAAGTGGAAGAGTTCCGTCAGAAAAGGGATATAGATACTATGTTGATGAACTTTTAAATGACAAAGATATTAGTTTAGAAGAAATTAAATATATTAGTTCAAAACTTGAAACAAAAGTAAATGAAATTGAGGATTTAACAAAAATAACTGCGAATACGATTTCAGAAGTTACACATTATACAGCTGTTTCAATTGGACCAAAGACATCTAATCAAATCATTGAAGATATTAAATTTGTTCTATTAGGCTCAAGGATGATGATGGCTGTGATTTTAACTGATACAGGTTTAGTTAAAGAAACAATTATAAAATTTGATGAAGATGTAACACAAAAACAGATTGAAACAATGAATTATATGTTTAATAATAAACTAAAAGGGCAACCAATAGAGACTATTGATAGACCATTAGAAGAATATCTATATGATGAAATGACATATAGTGTGAATGTTATAAAACCGGTAATAGAGCAATTGAAAAAGGTTATACAAGAAGATGAAAATATATATTTAGAAGGTGCAAATAAATCTTTTGATTTACCGGAATTCAATAGCTTGGAAGTAGCAAAAAACTTTGTTAATATTTTGGATACAAAAGAAGTGGTTGCAGATATGCTAAATTCTGGTTTTGCAGAAGATATTAATGTGTATATTGGAGATGAAAATAAACAAGATGAGTTGAAAGATTTTAGTGTTGTAACTTTTAAACATAAGGTTAATGGAAAGGATTTAGGTACTATTGGTATTATAGGTCCTAAGAGGATGGATTATTCAAAGGTTATTTCTGTTATGAAGTATATTAATAGGAAATTAAAAGAAATGTAAAGAGGTTGAAAAATAATTACAATTTTGACGTCGTCAAACTTCATTTGAAATTTAATCAACGTACAGATAGTACGCCTCATAAATTTCAAACTTGTTTTCCTAGTCAAAATTTAATTCTTTTCCAACCTGGTAGAGAAAAGTGAAAAGAAAAGAAAGGAATGAAGCTATAAATGGCAGATGAAGAAAATTTAGAAAATGATGTTGAAAAAGAAGTAAACCAAACAGAAAAAGATGAATCAAAGAAAAATGAATCTAAAGAGAAAAAAAATAAAACTAAGGAAGTAGTTCCAAAACAAGATTATGATGAATTAGATGACAGATATAAAAGAATCTTAGCAGAATTTGAAAACTTCAAAAAAAGAAGTGCAAAAGAAAGAGAAGGATTATATAATTCAATTCTTTCTGATGTAATAGAAGTGATTTTACCAGTAGTTGATAACTTAGAAAATGCAGCTAAAGTTGAGACAAAAGATGAAAGTTATAAACAAGGTGTAGAATTAGTATTAAAACAATTCAAAGATGTTTTGACATCAAAAGGTATAGAGGAAATTAAAGCAGTTGGAGAAACTTTTGACCCAAGCTTGCATGAAGCAGTAAGTAGTGTTCAAGATGATACAAAGGGTGAAAAGGAAATTGTGCAAGAGTATAGAAAAGGATATAAAATAGGAAATAGAGTAATTAGACATTCAATGGTTGTAGTAGCAAATTAAAAGGGGAATAAAAATGATAAGAATACTAGGAATACTGTTAGATATAGTAATATTTTGCATCATATATTCTGCTATGGATAAAAATATAGGGTATTTAAAAAAAGTATTAATCTATGCAGTTGGAATGGAAATAGAACTATTCATATCAATGCTATTGATGGGATATATATCAATGCTAATGATATTATTAACATTTGGAGCATTTTTCGTAATAGGTTTGGTAGTAATACTTATAGTAGACAAATTGAATAATCGTTATCTTTTGGAAAGAGTACCCTTTGTAATAATAGCTGTGGTAATAGATATAGCAATAAAACATGTTGCTACTATATTATTAGGTGGATATCTAGCAATAGGACTACTATAAAAAAATTTAGTTATTAATTTTATATATAAATAGCTTCGCTGATGGGGATAGAAGCATAAAAATAAAATAAAAACTGTTTTTTGACCCCATCCAAGAAAAAACAGTAAGGAAAGGATGAATAAAAATGGGAAAAATTATAGGAATTGACTTAGGAACAACAAATTCATGTGTAGCAGTTATGGAAGGAGGAGAACCAGTCGTTATACCAAATGCAGAAGGAAATAGAACAACACCATCTGTTGTTGCATTTTCTAAAAATGGTGAAAGACTAGTTGGACAAATAGCAAAACGTCAAGCAGTTACAAATCCAGAAAATACAGTTATATCAATTAAAAGAAAAATGGGAACAGCTGAAAAAGTAAATATTGAAGGTGATAGTTTTACACCACAAGAAATTTCAGCAATGATTTTACAAAAATTAAAAGCAGATGCAGAAAATTATTTAGGACAAAAAGTAACACAAGCAGTTATTACAGTACCAGCATATTTTAATGATAGTCAAAGACAAGCAACAAAAGATGCAGGTAAAATTGCAGGTCTAGAGGTTTTAAGAATTATTAATGAGCCAACAGCAGCAGCACTTGCATATGGAATGGATAAAGAACAAGATCAAAAAATATTAATCTATGACTTAGGTGGAGGAACATTTGATGTATCTATCCTAGATATTGGTGATGGTGTATTTGAAGTTTTATCTACAAGTGGTAATACACATTTAGGTGGAGATGACTTTGATAATGCAATTATTGATTATTTAGTTGATGAATTCAAAAAATCAAATGGAATTGACTTAAAACAAGATAAAATGGCAATGCAAAGATTAAAAGAAGCAGCAGAAAAAGCAAAAATAGAATTATCAGGTGTTCAACAAACACAAATTAACTTACCATTCATTACAGCAGATAGTACAGGACCAAAACATTTAGATGTTACATTAACAAGAGCAAAATTTGAAGAATTAATTCATGATTTAGTAGAAGCAACAGCAGGACCTGTAAATCAAGCGTTAAAAGATGCTGGATTAACACCAAATGACATTCATAAAGTATTATTAGTTGGTGGTTCAACAAGAGTTCCAGCTGTACAAGAAGCCGTAAAGAGAATAACAGGAAAAGAAGCTGATAAAGGCATTAACCCAGATGAATGTGTTGCAATTGGTGCAGCTATTCAAGGTGGTGTTTTATCAGGAGATGTAAAAGACTTAGTATTATTAGATGTAACACCATTATCATTAGGTATTGAAACATATGGTGGAGTATTTACAAAATTAATTGAAAGAAATACAACAATACCAACTAAAAAATCACAAATATTCTCAACAGCAGCAGATGGTCAAACATCAGTTGAAGTTCACGTATTACAAGGTGAAAGAGAAATGGCTGCATACAATAAAACATTAGGAAGATTCCAATTAACAGGAATTCCAGCAGCACCAAGAGGAGTACCTCAAATTGAAGTAACATTTGATATAGATGCAAACGGAATTGTTCACGTATCTGCAAAAGATATGGCAACAGGAAATGAACAAAATGTTTCAATCACAGCTTCAACTAACCTTACAGATGAAGATATAGATAAAGCTGTAAAAGATGCTGAAGCACATGCAGAAGAAGATAAAAAGAGAAAAGAAGAAATCGAAGTTAAAAATAATGCTGAAAGTTTAATCTATAACAGTGAAAAAACTTTAAAAGACTTAGGAGATAAAATAAGTGGAGAAGAAAAAGCAAAAGTTGAAACTGAAATAGATAATACTAAAAAAGCATTAGAAACAAACGATACTGCAAAAATCAAAGAAGCAACAGAAAAACTAACAAAAGTATTCTATGATATGTCAGAACAATTATATAAAAATGCAAATCCAAATGGTGCTCAAGGAGCAGGAGTTGATCCAAATGCGGCAAATGGTGCACAAGCTGATAATAATGGAACAGCAGGAAATGATGGAAATGTATATGATGCAGATTATAAAGTAGAAGACGACGGAGATAAAAAATAGAAAAAAGGGATTAGGGGACGGTCCTAAAAATCCCTAAAAGCAGGGATTTTTAGGACCGTCCCCTTAATCCCGGCATTCCTAAGGAGGAAAAATAATGGCAGCAAAAAGAGATTATTATGAAGTTTTAGGAGTAAATAAAAATGCAACTGATGAAGAACTAAAAAAAGCATACCGTAAACTTGCAAAAAAATATCATCCAGATGCAAATCCAGATAATAAAAAAGAAGCTGAGGAAAAATTTAAAGAAGTAAATGAAGCATATGAAACATTATCTGACCCACAAAAAAGAAGAATGTATGACCAATTTGGACCTGATGGACCACAAGGATTTGGTGGTGGTAGTGGTCAAGGACCATTTGGTCAAGGTGGATATTATTCATATAGTAGTTCAGGATTTAATGGATTTGATGATTTTGGAGATTTAGGAGATATATTTTCTTCATTTTTTGGTGGAGGTTTTGGTGGTAGAAGTTCTAGTAGAAAACAAAACGGACCAAGAAAAGGTGCAGATTTAAATTTAAGAATGGAAATTACTTTTGAACAAGCATATTCAGGAGTAGAAAAAGAAATAACTGTAACAAGAAATGAAACATGTGATAACTGCCATGGTACAGGAGCAAAACCAGGTACATCAGTTACAAAATGTACAACATGTAATGGTACAGGTCAAGTTACTCAAGTTCAAAATACAATACTTGGACAGATGCAAACAAGAAGAACTTGTACAGTTTGTCATGGTACAGGTGAAATAATAAAAGAACCTTGTGAAGTGTGTCATGGTAATGGTACAGTACGTAAACAACCAAGAATTAAAGTAAAAATACCAGCAGGCATTGATGATAATCAAACAGTAGTATTAAGAGGAGAAGGCGAACCAGGAGAAAAAGGCGGACCAAAAGGTGATTTATATATTACAGTTAGAATAAAGAAACATAGTATCTTTACAAGAAGTGGAAACAATGTTATGTGTGAAGTGCCAATTACAATTACACAAGCAACATTAGGTGCAGATTTAGAGATACCAATGGTAGATGGAACAAAAGTAGTTTACAAAATACCTGATGGAACTCAAACAGGAACTAAGTTTGTAATTAGAAATAAAGGATTTAAATCTGTAAATTCAAGTAGTACAGGTGACTTCGTATTTACCGTAAAAGTACAAACTCCAAAGAAACTAACAAAAGAGCAACGTGAATTGTTAGTTCAATTGGCTAAGACTATGAATGAACAGCCACCAATTAAGAAACGTGGATTTTTTGGATAAAAAGTGTTTTTATTTGAATAAGTTTTAGTAAGAAAGTTAGTAAATTTCAGTCTACATAGAGGATAAGACTGCAGATTACTGGCTTTTTTTATTTCAAAAACTTATATTTTTAATAAAAACAATGGAAAATATTGTAATTTACAAAATTATATGTTAGAATATAGATGTTTCAATTCATATTTTAAATCAAATAATTTTTTCGACAAAATTCAAAAAAATAAAAACAAAGAAAAAGTAAGAAAGGAGGAGAAAACAGGAGAATAATTAATAAAATCAATAAATTTACTACAAAATAAAAGTTGATTTATAAAACAAATCGACTTAAAATAGGAGGTGAAGAGAACTGAAAATATTTACATACAATGATTATTTGCAATATAGATTATTAGAAGCTATAGAAAAAAGTAAGTCAAGAGAAACATTAAAAATTAATGCTTTCTATGCAGTAGAAAAAGAAAATGAAATAATTATGCAATTAAACGATCAGTCAACTGAATATAAATATGAAGTAAATAATCCGCATGACAAGATATTTAGATTAGGATTAGATAATGAAGAAGAAGTTGCAAAATTTTTAAATGAAAGGATTGATATAGAGTATGAATTAAAACGGAGAAGACTTAGAAAAATATAGTAGTAGTTTTATAAGTGAAGAATTTAAAAATCAAGAATCAGATGTTGTATATAAAATAAAAAATAAAAAGATATTTGTATTAATTGAACATCAAAGTAAAATAGATTATAAGATGCCCAAAAGAATATTAGATTATGAAATTGAAATAATGAAAACAGCAGAAAATCATAATGTGATATTAAAAAAAGATGCAGAAATGCCAATAATAATACCAATAGTAATTTATACAGGAAGAAAAATGTGGAATGTAGCAGGATATATACAAGATTGTAGAAAAAAATTAAATAGATTAGAGAGTTTTAGGTTAGGAAATTATTACATAATAGACAATAATACTTATACTGATGAAGAATTACTTGAAGATAAATTCTTTATTTCAAAATTAATGCTATTAGAAAGAATGAAAACAACAGAAGAATTGTATAATAATTTGAAAAAAGTAATTAAAATAGAAACTAATGAAAAAAATATTAAATTATTAGAAAGTATAATTAAGTTTATTTACAATAAAAAGTTAGGCAAAAATTATACTGATAAATTAATAAAAGAAATAGCAAAAAAATCATCAAAAAAGAAAGGAGAGAATGATATGATATTAGAAATGATTGAAAATGAAAACAAGGCCTTGATAAGAAAAGGCAGAAGAGAGGGCATAAGAGATGTGGCTAAAAATATGCTAAAAGAAAAGGTAGACATTGAGTTTATAAAGAAAGTAACAGGCTTAACAGAAAAACAGATTTTAAAATAAAATTAATGTCTGAATAAAGTAGCTCCAAAAGATTTAATTAAATGCTAATCTTTTGGAGCATTTTATAATGTGAATTACTTTTAAACAGTATAATTTACAAATTTTCCAAACTTTCCAAAGCAAGAGTAATCATTTTATTAAGACCAGTTTCACGTTCTTCAGCAGTTGCAGAAGCCTTTTTGCTACTAGAATTTGCAACATCGACAACTGACATTAAACAAGCAGCTTTCTTATCTAAATACTTAGCAACATAAAATAATGAGAAAGCCTCCATTTCAGCAGCAATTGGATTAATATCTTTAGGTATTCTGTTAAGAAATTTATCGAAATCTTCCATATATACATCAAAGAAATCTGTACAAACTGTATTGCCAATTGTAATAGGTATTGCATTTTTCTCAGATGCAAGTTTTATTGCATTATTTAAATCATTATTTGAATTAACAACATGACAGACTTCATTATTTAGTGCCAATGCAAAATTTGATTCACTATATACTTTATCTGCAAGAATAATATCAAATAATTTTAATTCTGGTTTATATGCTCCACAAGAGCCAATTCTAATTATATTTTCAACATCATAAAACTTATATAATTCATAACAATAAATTCCCATACTTGGCATACCCATTCCGGAAGCCATTACAGTAACTTCATTTCCTTTGTAAGTTCCAGTATATGCAAAAATCCCTCTAACTTGGTTTACTAATTTTGCATTTTCTAAAAAGTTCTCTGCTATATATTTTGCTCTAAGCGGATCGCCTGGCATTATTACAGTTTTTGCTATTTCTCCTAACTTTGCTTCATTATGTGGTGTCGGCATTAAAATTCCTCCTTTATATTTTTTATTAACAATATTTTATTTATAATGTTAGTATACCACAAAAATCTTAAAATACAAATTGAATTTAATATGCACATATGCACAAAATTTTAAATATTTTTACAGGATAAAGACATGAAAAAATTTTTCTAATGTCTATATCCATTGAATTATCTAGCTTTAGAGATGGTTGATGTAT
>CALXFF010000029.1 GCA_944387525.1 uncultured Clostridia bacterium
ACCCCCTAAACTTTTGATGTTTTTATCTTACATCTCATTTTAGAAGGTTTCAATACGTCTTTTTGTTGACCGCTTACTACTGTTTTATATGCTGTACTTGTTGCTCTTTCTGTACTATCTTTTCCTAATATACTTCCTTCTTCTCCATATCCTCCATATGTTTTACTATTTGATGACATATTATCTCCATAATCTACATATGATGCTGCTCTCTCCCAAGCTCCTCCATTCATATCATATACTCCATATGCATTATATGTTGTACTTTGTGTCTTATTTGCTCCATATATTGTACTTTCTGTATTACTTCCTCCTGTATAGTAACTACCATTTGTATTTCTTTGCACCTTTTGTCCATTTGCTCCATATTTACTTTGTCCTAAATATGCTACTGCTCCCCATTCACTATTTTTTGCCATATGACTATTTAATGTTACTGTCTCTCCATATGTTCCTGTTTGTGCAAATTTATACTGCTCATTTATTGTCATATTTCTTAACGAACTTGTTGCTGGTTTTACACTTAATGTTCCTGTCTTAGTACTACTATCATAACTTCCTGTTGCTTCAAATTTTCCTACCCATATTCCTGTTATCTCTCCAAATCCTCCTCCATTTTCTGCACTACTTGTAAAGGCTGGATGTACTAACCATTCATTTTGTACTCCCTCTTCTGTATATGTTACATCTTCTGGGTCTGTTACTATTGTTCCACTTTCTCCATTTAAGAAGTTATTATTTGTATCTATAAATGCTACCTCTATTGTTCCTCCTTCATCTGCTGTTCCTGCTGTATGATACCCACTTGTTATTTTATATGCATATCTTGGTATCCATACCCACATACTTCCGTCTTGTGTTATTGCATTTGCCCATTTACTTCCTGTTTGCTCTGTTGCATCACTTCCAACGTATTTTATTGGAGTCATTGCTCCTCTTAATTTTGGTGCATTTACATTTACTTCTGTATTTCCGTTTGCAGTATCTGCATAACTATACCATTCATCATCTGTTTTACTGGTTTTCTCCCAATTTTCTGGCTCTTCTGCTGTATTTTCTTGTGCTATGATTACTTCTACGTTTCCATTTTCATCTATTTCTATTTCATATCCGTCTACTACCACTGTGGCTGGTAATGAACTTATTGGTAATCCTGATGTTAATCCATCTACTTTCTCCAAATTTTCATTTAACTTATTTTTGTCTATTCTTCCATCTGTTCCATAACTTCCTAATACCTCTATTGATACTTTTTCTTCTGCTGTTGCTTTTTCTGTACTTGTTTTAGCCGATGTAGCTTTTGTTAATATTCCGTTATCTCCTGTTAAAGTTGCAATACTTACTCCTGCTAAAATTAGTAATACGATAATTGTAATTACAAGTGCTATTAATGTTATTCCTCTAGCTTTCTTCATTTTCCTAATTTGTTTTTTTGCTTGTTTTTTTATTTTTCTCATTTGTTATACCCCCTACCTAATTTTTTACTTTTTATACATAATGTGGTTTATATCCACATTATTTGCTAAAAAAAATATTTAATTGTATAAATTATATATTTTTCTACAAGCATTTTTCATTTAGAGTATAGCATAAGAAAAAAATTTTTTCAAGTTTAAAACCACATTTTGTCGGTTTTTATTTCATGTTATTTTTAATAACTTTCTGATATGCTTGTTTTATCAATATTTTAAGCAATACATATTTTTTAATTTTTTTGAAAAAATATATATAGATTGGAGAATTTTTATGGGTAGAAAAAAAAGCAAAAAACAATTTGATAGAATTTATATAGGAAGAATCTTAAAAAATACTAGAAAATCTTTAGGAATGACTCAAGAAACTGTTTCTGAAGCTGTTGAACTTGCACCAAGATATATATCAGATATAGAAAGAGATAAATCAAAAGGAAGCATTGATACCTTAGTAAAACTATGTAATTTATATCAGGTTACTCCTACTTATATATTACAAAATTATTTGAATACTACTGAAAGTAAATCTGATAATTTAATACAAGGATTTTCAACTTTATCTCCAGAAGAAAAAGATTTTATTATCAACTTAATTGAATTTATTAATCAAGAAAAGAAGAAAGAACAAAAAAAGCAAAAGCAAAAACAGAAACAAAAACGCAACAAGAATGATAAAAAATAAATATAATATTAACGTAGCATTATCAATGCATATAATTTCTATCTTCTAAAAAAAATAATGCTACTCTTATTTTTCATCAAATACTTCTAACATTAATTTCACAGCTGTTTTAAATCCCACTTTAAATTGATGTTCAGCCTCTATGCTCTCTTTGAGTTATGTATTCCATATAATTTTCTAACTTTTCCCTGCTCTTTTCATCGACATCTTTTAAAATTTGGCTTTCCATTCTTCTTATCTTTTTTGAGATATTATTATACTCTTTTTTATTTAAATTACTCTGCGTCTCTTCAACTCCTCCATAATAAAATTCACTAATAATATCTTTTTTTATTTTTAATCCCATTATTCCTCCATTTTTTCTTTTTTTACAGGATATCATTTTTCAACCCTACAGGGTTTATTTTATATAAAATTTGCATTTTTATATATGAAAAACAGAAAAAATTTTATAAACTATCATATATTACTTTTTTTATATATTTTGCTGAACTCACTGGAGCAACTTTTCCTGGTAAACCTAAAGCATGTATTAATTTAAGATTATATTTTTCTGCTAACTTTTTATCTATCCCGCCTGGATTTGACGCTAAATCTATTAATAATGTTTCTTTTTTTATATTTTGTAATCTTTCTTCATCAAATATCCTTTTAGGTATTGTATTTACTATTATATCGAATTTTCCTAATTCCATATCTAAATCGTTTATTTTTTCTAAATTTATTTGATTTTCTAATACCTTCAATTCCATCTTTTTATATCCACATACTTCAATCCAAGCTAACTGTTCATCTTCTCTTGAAGCACATGTAATGGATTTTACAAGTCCTTTTAATCTCTGTGCCAAAGTTTTTGCAACTCTTCCAAAACCTAATATTAAAACATTACTATCAAAAATAATTGTATCAGTATTTGAAATCATCAACTCTATTGTTCCTTCTGCTGTTGCTATTGTATTTAATATTGCTAACTTTTCATTTTTCATTATATCTATCACTTTAATATTATATTTCTCGGCCATTTTTATAACATCTGATGATATATTTCCTGCAACTAAAATTTTTTCTTTTATTTTTTTCAAAAATTCTTCTATTAATATTTTACTTTCACCAAAAGTACTATTAATAATTCTTCCGTCTCTTGAAAATGGTATTGGACCAACTATTATATCTATATTCTCTTGGATTTTTTCTAAACTTTCTCTTTCATTAATTCCATAAGTAAAAACTTCTTTTCCATCCTCTTTTAATAATTTTACAATTTCTAGATTTCTTAAATCTCCACCTACAACTAAAAATCTATTAATTTTAATCACCCTTTCTCTCTTACATAAAGTTTTAACTTTTATTCAAAGAAAAAACTACCTATATTAATATATAAGTAGTTTAAATCATTTATTACATTTTTATTTAAATAATTACACTAAAGCAAAATATGCTAAAACTAGTATTCCAAGCACAATTCTATAATATCCAAAAACTTTAAAATCATGTTTTTTAATATAACTCATTAAGAATTTAATTACAAACATTGATACTACAAATGAAATAATCATACCAACTAACAAAATTATAATTTCTGCTCCAGTAAATGCAAATCCAAATTTAACTAATTTTAATAAACTTGCACCTAACATTGTTGGAATTGCTAAATAAAATGTAAATTCAGCCGCATTTGGTCTTGATAATCCTATTAATAGTCCACCAATAATTGTTGCTCCAGAACGTGATGTTCCTGGAAATATTGCAGCTATTAATTGGAATATTCCTATTATAATTGCATCTTTATATGTAATTTCTGAATTTTTATCTTTTGCTCCCTTTCTATGTTTATTCCAATTTTCAACTACTATAAATGCTATACCAAATACAATTAATGCAATTGCTATACAAACCGGATTGTAAAATAATGCTTCAAATACCTCATCAAATAATAATCCAATTATTGCAGCAGGTATACAACCAACTAAGATTTTTCCCCACAAATTCATAATATTTTTATCAAAATATGATAATATTCCTGTTTTCTTTATTGCCTTATCTTTATTTTTAGTAAATGGCCATATCTTTTTAAAATATAGCACAACAACTGCTAAAATTGCTCCAAATTGGATTACCACTTGAAACATTGACCAGAATTCTGGCGATACTTGTTCAAATTTTAGAAATTGTTCTGCCAGTATTAAATGTCCTGTACTACTAATTGGTAGCCATTCTGTTATTCCTTCTACTATTCCAAATATAATTGATTTAATAATGTCAAAAAACATAATCTTCGTCCCTTTCTTTTTTTATTCTTTAGTTTTAATTTATTCCATATTAGTTTCTTTTACCACTTTTTTAATTATAATTTTCTTATATTTTTATTCTTGCCTTTCTCTTTGTTCTTTATCTTTCTCTTTTTCCGTCTCTAGATTATTTTCTTCTTTATTTGATGATTTTCTCTCCGTCTCCAAATCATTTTTCTTCAATAAATTTATATCATTATAACTCAAATTTCTAGTTAATTCACTCATTTCCTCTAAATGTCTCTTTACCTTTATTTCTTTTTCATTAAGTCTATTTTCATTTTCTTCTTTTTCTGGTTCTTCTAAATTAAATGGTATAGATATTTTTGCCATAATTGGTATAAATATTGGATCTTTTTTTACCTTTTCTACTATTTTCTTAGAATTCGCATCTATTGCTGTATTAATATATTTTATTGCTGTTTCTTTATCTCCTTTAATTAAATATATTTTTGCTAATTCATAGTAGCCATCAGCCGATAATTCCTCATCTTCAATTGTTTCTAAAAATCTTCTTTCTGCTTCCTCTAAGTCTTTATATATCAAAGCTATTTCTGCTAAAGAGTATTTTGCATTATACAAAAGTGAATTTATTTCAGCTGCTTTTTCATAACAAGTTTTTGCATTTTGAAAATCATTTAACATTGTGTATGCAATTCCTAGGTTATAGTATAAATCATAGTTCACTTGGTCAAACCTTAACGCATCTTGATATACATTTACTGCCTCTTTATACATTTCATTTTCTATTAATATTTCACCAAGTAACATACTTGCATCTGTCATTTCCGGCTTTTTATCTAATAAGTTATATAGCATTTGTGATGCTTCTTCTTTTTTGTCTAATCCGTTTAAAAGTTTTGCAACTTTATAGTATGAATCATAGTCCTTTTTATTTAAATCTATTGCTTGTACATATTCATCTATTGCCTTTCTCATTCCGCCTTCATTTTCATATACTTGTGCTAACATTAAATGTGCTTTATAGCTATTTGGATTTTTGTCCAATACTTTTAATAATGCTTGTTTTGCTTTTTTATTGTCTCCTAAATTCATTGCTATTTTAGCTTTTTGTATATTTATTATTTCAAGTAAAGATATTCCTTTTTTTTCTAATATTATAATTAGTATTGGTAATAAAATTGCTAATATGTATTTTATTATTACAAATATCATATTTAGTTTTATATCAAATAATACTTCTAGAAAATTTAATGATATTCCTATTGCTTCTAAAACTAGAATAACTACATATGTTGTGTCATTGTTTTTTATCATTCTAAAGAACATTAGCACAAATATTGCAAATGATATGAATGTGAATATTATTTGTTCTACTAACATTTTTCGTTCTCCTTTTATTTTAGCTAAATTATTGCACATATATTTTACTATGATTAATGGGATTTTTCAACATTTTTTAGTTTTTTTGCATTTTTCACAGATAACTTTTGAAAAATTTTTGCATTTTTCATAGATATCTTTTAAAGATTTTTTGCATTTTTCATAGATATCTAATACAAATTATTATAAAACTCATAATCTCTCAAAATTTTTCTAACATAATAATTTGTCTCTTTATAAGGAATATTCTCAATATCTGAACCATCAGCTTTAATAATACCTTTATCTATCCAGTTATCAACTGTACCAATACCAGCATTATATGCAGCTAATGCAATTTCTTTATTCTCATATCTTTTTAGTAGACTTGCTAAATAAGCTGTACCTATTTGCACATTTTTATAAACATCACATAAATCTTGCTCAATATTTTCATCATCTAATTCAATACCATTTTGATTCGCAACATCTTTAGCAGTCTCTTCCATTAACTGCATTAAGCCAATTGCGCTTCTATTTGAAATTGCATCTGCATTAAAATTACTTTCAGCTTTAATTAGTGCTAAAATTAAATTATCATCTACTCCATATTCTTCACTATATATCAAAACCGCTTCTTCATATGTACGTGGATATATCATCTTTAGAATAGGATTTCTTGCAAAAATTAGAAAAACAACTATAACTACAACTATTGCTAAAAAAATAAGTAACTTTTTGTTCTTCAAATTTTCTCCTCCTTCATTTTTATATTAAACTTTCATATCCCCTTTACTTAAAATCAACTTTACTTTTTTGTCTGTCTAGCCCAAGATAATATTATATTTTTTTAATTACGAATGCGCAGTACAAACTAATTGTTGGAAAAGAATTAAATTTTGGCAAGGAAAACGAGTTTGAAATTTATGAGGCGTACTATTTGTACGTTGATTAAATTTCAAGCGAAGTTCGCCACTGCGCACAGCCAAAATTGTAATTATTTTTCAACCAGAGTTATTTGCAATCGTACCAATTATTAGCCTCTGAAATCTCAGCAATCAAAGGAACATCAAGTTTAGCTGCAGACTCCATAGCATCCTTCATCATGGTCTTAATTTCTTCCTTCTCCTCTGGTAAAACCTCCAACATCATTTCGTCATGAACCTGTAAAACAATCTTAGACTTAAGATTTCTCTTTTTAAGTTCTCTATAAACCTTAATCATTGCAATCTTCATAATATCTGCAGCAGTACCCTGAATAGGTGTATTCATAGCTGCTCTTGAGCCAAACTGTCTAACCATATAATTATTAGACTTTAGTTCCGGAATATATCTTCTTCTATGAAATAAAGTTTCAACATATCCCTTTTCTTTTGCCTCTTCTGTTATATTCTCCATAAAAGCCTTTATTCCTGCATATTGTTCAAGGTATTCTGTTATATATTGTTTAGCCAATTTTCTAGAAATTCCAAGCTGTTCACCTAATCCAAAATCACTAATACCGTAAACTATACCAAAATTAACAGCTTTTGCATTACTTCTTTGCTCCTTTGTTACTTCATCAATTGGTGTTTTAAACACCTTTGATGCAGCTTGTTTATGAATATCTTGCCCTTCTTTAAATGCTTGTATCATATGCTCATCACCAGAAATATGTGCTAAAACTCTTAACTCGATTTGTGAATAGTCTGCATCTAAATATACTTTTCCATCTTCAGGTTTAAATACTTTTCTTACTCTTTTTCCTAATTCAAATCTTGTTGGAATATTTTGCAAATTTGGTTCTGTTGAACTTATTCTTCCAGTAGCTGTTATTGTTTGATGGAAAAATGAGTGTATTCTTTTTGTTTTTGGATTTATATATGGTTTTAATCCTTCTATATATGTTGAATTTAGCTTCATTAATTGTCTATAATCTAATATTTTTTCGATTATAGGGTCTTGTTTTTTCAATTTTTCTAAAACATCAACATCTGTTGAATATCCACTTTTGGTCTTTTTTATAACAGGCAATTTCATTTTCTCAAAAAGAATTTCTCCTAATTGTTTTGTAGAATTAATATTAAATTCCTGTCCTGCCATTTCATATATTTCTTTTGTCAAGATTTCTAATTTATCTTTTAACTCTTGACCAAATTCTTCAAGTTCTTTTTCATCAACATACATACCATTCCATTGCATATCTGATAATACTTCAACTGTTGGCATATCTATTTCATTAAATAACTTTAAGGCATTTATTTCTTCTAACTTTTTCTCAGTTATATCTTTTATTTTTGAAATAGCATAACTATATTTACTACACTTTTCTTTATCTTGTTCTGTTGATGGTATTTCATCAAATAGATTTATTTGTGTTGTTTCTTCCTTTGACGATAATTTACTAGTATCTATTTCTAAAAATCTATCTATTAAGTTTTCTATCTCTAATTTGTTATTACTTGGATTTAATATATAGGCTGCAATTGATATGTCATAAGATATTCCATCTAATGTAATACCTACTTGTTTTAATAGTATATATGTTTTTGTTAAATTAATACTTATCTTTTTAATTTCTTTATCTTCTAAAATCTCTTTAAGTGCTTGTATTTCATTTTCTTCTGAGAAATTATAGAATATAGCTTCTTTATTTACATTATCATATATTGCAATACTAGATATTTTTTCTTTTATAATTTTTTCAGAGTTTTCATCTAGTTTAGTATCTAAATAGAATATCATCTGTTTTTGGTTCTTTACTAATTCTATGATTTCATTTAAACTTTTATCTACAATTTTCAAATTTTCTATTTCATCTTTTTCTTGTTCTGAATTATCACTTTCTCCTGGTTGTAAAGAAAATCTTTCAATATATCTTTTAAAATTTAGCTTTTTAAATAAATCATATACTTTTTCTTTATCCCATTCTTCTACTTTAAAATCTTCTAAAGTATCTGTAATTGGTACTTCTAAATTGATTGTTCCTAATGTTTTTGATAAAAATGCTAAATCTTTATTTTGCTCAATTTTTTCTTTTTGCTTTCCTTTTAAATTATCTTCACCTTTTTCTAACTTATCATATAAGTTTTCGATTGAGCCATATCTTTGAATTAATGATAAAGCTGTTTTTTCTCCAACACCTGGAACACCAGGAATATTATCTGATGAATCTCCTTGTAATCCTTTTACATCAATTAATTGTTTTGGCTCTAAACCATATTTCTCTATAATTTTTTCACGGTTATATTCATCTGTTTCAGTTTTTCCACCTTTTGTATGTGGAATTCTAATTGTTATATTATCTGTTGCAAGTTGGAAAGTATCCCTATCTCCTGAAAGTATTGTTACTTCTAGTCCTTGCTTTTCTCCATATCTTGATAATGTTCCTAAAACATCATCTGCTTCATAACCTTCCATTTCTACTATGTCTATATTCATTGCTCTTAATACTTCTTTTATTATAGGCATTTGCTCTGCAAGTTCGTCTGGCATTCCTTTTCTATTTGCTTTATAACCTTCATATAGTTTATGTCTTGCAGTAGGTGCTTTTAGGTCAAATGCTACAACTAAATATTGTGGATTTATATCTTCTAATAGTTTAAATAGAATTGCTAAAAATCCATATACTGCATTTGTATATGTTCCATCTTTAGTCGTAAGCATTCTACTTCCCATTATTCCGTAAAAAGCTCTATTCATTATACTGTTTCCATCTACTAATACTAACTTGTCCAATTTTTTACCTCCTGTTTATTCCTAAATTAATTCTTCCAACATAAATTTTGACTCAATTTTGTAAATTGTGTATTCTTCTTTTACTGCTATCTGACTCTCAAATATTTTAGTTATATATCCACTTTCTTCTAAATAGTTCATTGTTGCTTCATTAAAATCATCCGTATATATTAAATATAAATTTTGGTCTGCTTCGAAATTATCTTTTACTCTTTTTTGTAAGTCTCTTAAACTATATCCTGTTCTATAATTTTCATCCCATGACGTAAATGAAAAATAATCTAGTGTTTGTGGACTCCAAAACACATCTTTATTTGTATATGGTATTATTGCCGATGATAGTGGCATACTTGTACATATAAATATACTATCCTCTTCTAAGTTATTTTTTATCCATTTTGATGTTTCATATGCTGTTGAATAATTTGTCTTGATTTCTTTATTTACTGCATCCATTCCATTTGCTATATTTATAATTAGCACAAATACAAGTATATATTCTGCAACATTTGTTAACTGCTCTTTTCTTTTTTGCCTTTTTAGATATTTTTGATTGTTTACTAATTCTTTCTCATTTTTATTTATATTAATTGTTTTTTCTTTTTTATCATTTTGTATCCAAAATATAAACATCATCAATAAAATTAATGTTGATACTCTTTGTTCTGAACCCATATAAACATATGTATAAATTAAAAATTGCAATCCTTCTGTACAAATTATAACTAAAGCATTTTTAAAATGATACCTTATTTCATAACATAATAGTATTATTAATGCTATTGCCACTATTTTTAGTATTAATTCATTTTCGCCAAAACATCCTGTCATAATTTTTTCATAAGCATTTTCCATCTTTAATTTTGTATCTTCAAATATACTTGTATTAGAGGTTAAACTAACATCTGTATTTGTTGTCATACTTATTAAGATTGCTATCAAAGTCAAAATTAAACCTACTATTATAACTATTAAACTAATATATACTTTTTTCTTTTGCTCTTTTGAATTTGTTTTTCTATTTTGTATTAGTTCTTCAATATAGAATAATAGAAGTAAAATTCCAACCATTCCATACATGATTACATGTGTATTAGCTAAAAATAATATACTTAAAATATATTGTATTGGTTTTTCATGCCTTTGACCAAAATATATTGCAACTATGGTAATTGCTAATGGTATTAAACAATAACTTCTTGAAATTGATGGATATAAGTATATCATTGGCATACTCAATATGAACAGAATTTTTAAGATCAAGTTAAATGGTGCTTTTTTTAATATTAACCATACTGCTATGTTACATATTAGCCAACTTACTATTTTTACAGTGACATATGGCAATCCTAATTTTGCAAATGGTACTAATATTAAATACCATATTACTGGATGTCCTTCATATTTCATTTGCTCAAATATGTCTATTATATTTAAATCTCTTGCTATTAACCACGCTTGTGCTTCGTCTCTCCATGATTCATGGAATAGTAGTATTATGAATGTTATTATACTATAACATAACATTACTACTAAATTTATTTTGTTCTTTTTTATAAATTCTTTCATTTTTATCTTTCCCTTTTATTCTAATACTAAAGCCTTTTTTGGGCAGAAATTTGAACATTTTCCACATCTTATACATTTATCTAAGTCTACTCTTGGTGCTGAAAATCCTTCTTGTATTAATGCTTCAACAGGACATACATTTACAGCCGGACATTTATGATTTTGTGGACATTTTTCAATAATAACATTTAAATTTTTTTCCATTACTATTCCTCCTATAATTCATAGTTATATAAATATATTCAAATTTGTAGTCCTCTTTTCTATTTAATAGTAATTTTTCAAATAATTTAATTATCTAAATCTTCTGCATTGTATAAATTGTATCCTTCATAATTATAACTTGCATCAATATCTTTCATGTAAACTTCTCTATCATCTATTTTATCAGTCAATGCATTTTTTAAAGGCATTTTTCTAAAATTTCTTCATTATATTCTTTACTCATTATTTATTTTTCATCCTTTTCAATCTTATTTAACTATTCATTTTACCTTTCTAGAAAATATTTATGCCACTTTTTTTATCTTCCTTCATATTCCTATTGTGAACTTTTAATAATTTCTATATACTTGCCATCTTGAGTATAAAAGCTACAACTTCCTAATCTATAATAAACATCATAGTTTATAAATGCATATATTGTAGTATCCATATCTTTTAATTCATAAAGAATATTCTTTACTGTATGAGAATAAGAAATTGCATTCGGATCACCTAATAAAGAAACTATATCTTCTACTTTTCTTGATTGCTCATATGCATTAATTAATTCATCTTTAGTTATATTTCTATCGTAAGTATTAAATCTATATGGATAATTATTTATAATTTTAAATTCAAAATCTTCATCAACATCTATATAACAAACAAGAATTTGATTATCCTTAATAACATATTTCTCTTGATTATCTGTAGTTGTTCTCTCTCTATATTCACTGCCATCTGGCATCATAAAAAGATATTTACTTTGTATATCATTTTCCTCTTCTCTTTCTAGTATTTTTGCTTCTGCTGATTGTAAATATAATTTTTCTAATCCTATTTTTGATTTTTCACTATCATTCTCAATATATCCTGAATAAGATACGTAAATTACTTTATTATCTTTTTGAAATATATAACTACTATTCAATTCTCTTGTTGATTTTCCTTCTGAATAAGATCCTGGTTGCGATGAAGATATTGCTTCATAAGTATACTCATTAAAATTTTCTGGTACATTTTCTAAAAATTCATTTACTTCACTTTGAAAATTTGATTTATTTCTAGTTTCTTCCGAAAACATATTAGAAATTATTACAACATCATGACTTTCTATACCATTTAGTAAATATTGTATTACATCATCGTTAGCATTATTCCAAGAAGTATAGCTGTTACTCCATTTTTCAACTAAACTGTTATAATCACTAGTACTTACCTCTTGAGATATTTCATTTTTCCAATCATATATCGATGTTATAAAAACTATTGGCAATATTATCAAAACACCTCCAATTAAAGTACTAATTTTATTAATTTTCTTTTTTTGTTTTTTAGCTTTAATAATACTTACTAAACATATAATAGTTCCAATTAAAATAAGTAATCCTAAAAAAATTAGTATTAGTATTCCTCCTAAAATTGTTATATAATATATTGCCATATATCATTTCCCCTTTTTTATTTTTCAAAATTCTTGTTACCTTAATCTTTTCTTTTTTTATGTCGCAAATATCTATCTTCCTCAGAGAAAACACATCCACAATACTTTTGCATATATAGACCAAGTTCTCTTGCTTTTGCTTGTCCTTCTCTAAAACCAACTCTAAAATCTCTGTACAAAAATTCCACACCATATTTTTTAGACATAAATTTTGCGACTTCAATTAAAGCCTCATGATTTTGATATAAGCTCCTATTCATCAATCAATATCTTCTTTCCTTAAAGATACTAATATTTTCCTACTTTTATATTTTTTAGCTTTTTTTGTAATTTCTACAATTCCATTTATTATCTCTATTGGCAATTCAACAGTTCTAACAATATTTTCTATATCATCCTCTTTACTTATCATTTTTAAACACATATCTAATTTTTTCCATGATAGTTTTTTTGCTATTTTTTCAGCTCGAGCTATCTCCATATCATTAAACTGTTTCGGTACAATTATTGGCCCTTCATTTATTATCCAATAAGCAATATCTTCTAAATCTTCTTGATTTTCCCAAAATCCCGCTGATGGGGATTGATTTATAACTTCATCTCTCGAGTTTAACAATCTAGCAAGCTTTATCACATCTGTTTTATATAAATGCTCTATTGGTTTAAAATTAGCTAAATTATCTCCGAAATGTCACAAAAAATCCTAATTCATATTCTGTTCTATTTGTACAACCTGCAATAATATATCCCTTATCTTGATAACAAGAAATAATCGTTGAACGCATTGAACATTTTATTTTATTTGAATCTAGCAATGACTTTGAATTAAAAATTTTGTCTTTTTCCGCTTTTTCAAGTATTTGTATTAATTCTATATTTCTTTCTTCAAGTGGTATCTCTGTTAATGATACTTCTAAGTCTTTTGCTAGATTTCTTGCATTTGTTAAAAATTTTCTTTCCATATTATTATCAGTAACCATAAATAATTTTATTTTATCTTTTCCTAAAGCTCTGCAACATAACCTAGCAACTACATCAGAATCAATTCCACCAGATACTGGTATAATTACTTTTTCATCTTCTTGCATGTATTCTCTAATAAAATCAACTATTCTTTGTATTTCAGTTTCCATACAAATATATCCTTTCTTTTTGTATATCTTATCATAAAGTAAATTTCTTTTCCACAAAAATTAAGAAAAAATTACAATTGAAGATTATTAAAAATAATGTTATAATAAAAAAAATTAAAAATAATATGGAGATAATATGTATATACAAAATCAAAATAGATTAAATGAACTAATTAAATATATAGAAGAAAATTTAACAGAAAAAATAGAATATAAAGATTTAGCAAAAATTCTATTAGTAAATGAATATACTCTTCATAGAATCTTTTATTTTGTTACAAATATAACCCTTGCAGACTATATAAGAAAAAGAAGATTAAGTATGGCTGCTATTGATTTATTAGAAAAAAATAGTAAAGTATTAGATGTAGCTATAAAGTATCAATATGATTCAGGAACTTCTTTTTCTAGAGCTTTTAAAAAAATGATGGGATTTTTACCAAAAGATATTCATAAAAATATGGATAATATAAAATATTTTCCAATATTAACATTTGAAGATACTAGTGAAGAACAAAAAGAACTAACTTTTAAAAAAGTAGAAAATATTAGTTTTAATTTTTATACTATTCATAAACATGTAAAAATGAATCATATATCTGAAATGGCATCAAAATTTTGGAAAGATGTATATAAAGAAAAAGGAGATATTTTTGCAGGCAATGCTTATGGCCTTGTGGAATACAACGTATATGATTATAACGAAAACAGTGATGTTACATATTACATAGCAAGTATCAAAAAATTTAAAGGAAGTAAAAAATACATTATAAACAACAAAAAGTTTTTGGTATTTGAAATGGACACAATTGATGGAAAACAAATCGGAAAGTTTACACATAATTTATACGTAAACTTTATCCCTTATTCAGGATATAATTTGGATAATGTGCCTGATATAGAAGAATATATAGATGATAAAAAAACAAGAATATATATAGCAGTTATATAAAATCAACTATTTGTATATCAAAATAGTTGGTTTTTATTTTTTTAAATATGATATTATGTGAATAAGACCAATGTGTCATTTTGTAGGGATAGGTTCGACAACAAAAGGAGAGACTTTTATGAATAAAACATTAACAAATGCAGTTTGGAAAATGCGGATGCAAGATGACTGTCTTGCAGGGTTTGAAGTGAATGCTTCACTAATCCCCTCTGGAGGCACATCTTATCAGTTGTACATTCCAAGTAAAGGATGTCACAACGCTTGTGTTTTTTGTAACTACGGTTTTAAACACCCGGTACGTCAAGAAGAGATTTTAAAAAAAGTGGAACATATTTGTAGGTATCTACCTTCAAATATAGAAACATTAATTTTGGAATCCTCTGGAAGCTTTCTGGATGACAGAGAATTACCTGAAGAGCTACAATATAAAATAATGGAAATCGTAGCCAAGACAAAGGTGTATCGAGTCCAGTTTGAAACTCACTACAAAACTGTCACTGAAAAAAAGCTCAATAAAATCCTTCAAATATTGAAAGGACATGAGCTCGCTTTCGAGTTTGGGTTAGAAAGTACTAATGAAAAAACTTTATCAATTTATAACAAAGACATAAATGTTAAAGAGTTTTTCAAATTAGTACAACACTGCCAAAACCTCGGCATAGAAGCTAGCCTAAATGTTTTGGTTGGCGCACCATTGCTGACAATCAAAGAACAGGTTCAGGATGCTTTAGACACTGTTGAAGATATTCTTCAAAATTGTCCAAAAAGCACTGACATCGTACTGTTTCCAATAAACATTAAAGATTATACGCTTTTAAAGCATATGTATAATCAGGGAAGATACTCTATAATTTCCCACTGGGAATTTGTAGATGTATTAACTCAAATACCAAGAAATGCTCTTGATAGGGTATATATATCTTGGTGGGGAAACAGAGTAAATGAGTTTCATGGCAAAGATGCCATTATTCATCCTCAGGCTTGTGAAAATTGTCACCATGTTCTGATGAATTTTTACAACAGCTTTGTAAATGCTTCTAGCTTAGAAGATAAACAAAAAGCTGTTAAAGAAATTTCGAAAGTAAACTGTTCTTGTAGGATGGCTTATGAAAAAGAAAAATCCACACAAAAGTGCAATAAAACTATTTCTCAGAGATTGTCTGATGAAATAATGAAACTTGAAAACGAATTTTTTTAGAACCTAATCCCTAATTAACCAAAAAACACCTAGCTGAGTTGCTTTAGGTGTTTTTGGTTTTATTAGCATCTTTATAAATATCATTTAGCAAAAGTTTATCTATTGGAAAACGTTCACTTCTTTCAGGCACTTCTTCAGGGTATCCAATTATTAGAGTAGATACTTGTTCTAAATCATCTATTTTTAAATAATTATTAATTTCATTTTCAATATATAACGTATCACAAAGCCACGTACAGCCTAATCCTAAATCGAAGCATTTCAAATTCATATTTTCAATAGCTGCTCCTAAAGATAAATAATCTGGTTTTTTATAATATGTTTTTTTATTTTTGCTATGATAATTAGGAGTGTATATTATAATAGCTTTATTAGCTGTTTTCATTTGGTTTGCAGAACCTTTAATACTTGTATGTATATCTTTATTTTCACTTGCCCAATCATACATCATATTAGTAATATCATTTTTTTGATTATCGTCTAAAATATAGAATCTCCAGGGCTGTCTGTTTTTTGCAGATGGTGCTAACATGGCACTTTGTATAATTTCATATAAATAATTGTCAGGTACATTTTTGTTTTGAAATTTTCTTATTGTTTTTCTACTAGAAATAGCTTTATCTAATTCCATTATTCAATCTCCTGTAAAATTTTTATATTTAAATATATAATAATATTATTATATTATATAATGAAAAGATAAAACCAACTTTTCTATAATTCAAAAAGTTGATTCTAGTAAATTTTTCGAATAAGAGTTAGTTTTTATTTTCTAAATCTTCTGCATTGTATAAATTGTATCCTTCATAATTATAACTTGCATCAATACCTTTCATGTAAACTTGTCTGTCATCTATTTTATCAGTCAATGCATTTTTTATTAGAAATTTAATCTCTATATTTTTTACTGGGCTTCTCTCCATTGCAAGTAAATAATCTTCTTTACTAATTTTACTCCAGTCTACTACTTTATTGATTTCTTTCTTTAAAATCATGTCTAACCATATTCTTGTGCTTCTTCCGTTTCCTTCTCTAAATGGATGTGCTATGTTCATTTCTATATATTTTTCTATGATTTCATCAAAATTTGATTGTGGCATTTTATCTATTTTATTTAATGCTTCTTTCAAATACATAGCTGATGCAAATCTAAAGTTGTTTTTTGAAATGTTTTCTTCTCTTATTTTTCCGGCAAATTCGTATACATCTTCAAATAGATATTTATGTATTTGTGATAAACCTTTAAATGTTCCTACTTCAAACGTGTCTAGTTTTTTTGTTTTAAATAATTCTATTGCTTTTGTTTTTGTTATTCTTTCTTCTTCTTTTGCAAGTTCTATTGGATTATTAATTCCTAATTTGTTTTTTAACATATTTGTTCTTCCTTTCTTTTTATTTATATATCTATTTTAAATTAAACCTCCATAAATATATTTTCTATAAAAATAATCACATTGTTCTTCTGTTATATCTCCATCTACAAATGCACTATTTACTGAACCTTGCAACTCATTTATTAAACAGTCTAAATAACTTACTTTATTTTTTACTCCTTCTTTTAATCGTTTTAAATCTTCTTCTAAATATTTTGGCAGGCATTTTTCTAAAATTTCTTCATTATATTCCATTTACTTAATTAACCTTTCTTTATTATACATTACAACTGTCAGCTTTTATTTTATCTTTTTCAATCTTCTTCTGATATCTATCTTCCTCAGAGAAAACACATCCACAATACTTTTGCATATATAGACCAAGTTCTCTTGCCTTTGCTTGACCTTCTCTAAAACCAACTCTAAAATCTCTATACAAAAATTCTACTCCATATTTTTTAGCCATTTGATTTGCCACTTCGATTAAGGCTTCATGATTTTGATATGGGCTTACTAATAAAGTTGTAGAAATTATGTCAAATCCATTTTCTTTAGCATATTTTGCAGTTTGCTCTAATCTCACAGGATAGCAATAATCTCTACATCTTGTATCTAAACTATTTACTGTATTTTTACAAAATTCTCTTAATCCATAATTTTCTTCAAATATAGCATCTACATTTATGTTTTTTGTATATTCTTTTAAGCAGTCTCTTCTTGCCTTGTACTCCATATATGGGTGTATATTTGGATTAAACCAATATACTGTTGGCTCTATTCCTTCATTTCTTAGACTATCTATACAGTACACACTACATGGTGCACAGCAAGTATGTAATAATAATTTCATTTTTCCTTTCCTCACTAATCTTAATTTTTTATTTTTCTAGCTTTTATACATACTATTATAGCAATAACTATATCAAATATATACAAATATGATAAAATGCTAAAAATTATTGCTCCTCCTAAACTATATCTTTTATCTAGATATCCTTTTATAATTCCTACTAATCCAACAGTTCCTGTTATTCCCATTAAAGCAAAACTTATTGTAATCGGAATCCACATTACTAATAATAGAAATGGATTTGCCATAGCTGATGATAAGAATATTAAAAATATGTGTGCCGGTATGTATATAATTTTAAGTATCAAATTTATAATTTGTGCACTTCTAAATTCCTTTTTCGCTAAAACAATTATTGTAATAATTAGATTTAATATTACTAACATTATCATTATAATAGTCATAATTGCAAACTTAATTAACTCTAATTCTCCCAAAACTTTTGATTCACTAAATATAATATAAGTTAAAAGTGCAAATAAATATGGAAATAAAGCTATAAAAATAATTGGTATTTTCTTCATTTTATTTTACTCTCCTTTTAATTTTTAATTTTTTAAATAAGATAAATCATTCATTATATTCATACCCTAAATGTTTATAAGCAGGTGGAAGAACTAATCTTCCTCTTACTGTTCTTGCAATAAATCCTATTTGCACTAAATATGGTTCATATACATCTTCTATTGTATCTACTTCTTCTCCTATTGTTGTTGCTAATGCCTCTATCCCTACTGGTTTTCCATTATATTGTACTATCATTGTTTCTAATATTTTTCTATCTATTTCATCTAATCCTAATTCGTCTATTTCCAACTTATTTAATGCATGTTTTGTAATCTTTTTATCTATTTCTCCATTTCCTAGTACTGTTGCATAATCTCTTACTCTTTTTAATAAACGGTTTGCGATTCTTGGTGTTCCTCTTGACCTTCTTGCTATTTCTTGTGCCGCTTCTTCTTCTATTTTTACTCCCAATATTCCACTTGACCTTTTAATTATTTTTGTTAAATCTTCTGGTGAATATAGTTCAAGCCTATGTACTATTCCAAAACGGTCACGAAGTGGTGTAGTTAATGCTCCTGCTTTTGTCGTTGCCCCTATCAAAGTGAATTTTGGCAAGTCCAATCTTATTGACCTTGCACTTGGTCCTTTTCCTATAATTATATCTAATGTATAATCTTCTAATGCAGGATACAATATTTCTTCAACACTTTTACTTAATCTATGAATTTCATCTATGAATAAAACATCAAATTCAGATAGATTTGTTAGTATTGCAGCTAAATCTCCTGGTTTTTCTATCGCTGGCCCTGATGTGATTTTTATATTTGAATTCATTTCATTTGAAATTATATTTGATAATGTTGTTTTTCCAAGTCCAGGAGGACCATAAAATAGGCAATGGTCTAATGGCTCTCCTCTTTTTTTAGCTGCTTCTATATATATTTTCATATTTTCTTTTACTTTATCTTGTCCAATATATTCATCTAATGTTTTTGGTCTTAAGGAATTTTCTAATCTTTCTTCATTTGAATTTTCAAGTTCTGGACTAATTATTCTTTCTTCTTCCACATTCTCTCTCTCCTTGTATATATTATAGGGATTTTTAGGACCGTCCCCCTAATCCCTATTTTAGCAAATTATTTATACTTATAGAATTTGACAATTCCAATTCTATTCTCATTTGTCTTTCATACCTTTCTAACAACTCTTTTGTATCCTCATCCAAAGTCTCAAAATCCACCGGTTGACCTGATGAAATTTCATACCATACTTCATCATAATAATATCTACTACTTATAATTCTTTCATTATTTAAAGAAACAAAATCCTTACTTGCAAACATATTAGTTCCTAAAGAAAAACCATCTTCTATATTACACAAATAGCTAAATGTTGGTTTTATATCTAGCTTAGTTACTGGCTTTTCAATTGTTAAATTTTTAACTCCTGGTATTCTCATTCCACAAGCTACTTTTGTATAGCTTAACTTTATATCTACATCTGTTAAATCCGAATCAGTTTGTGCTAAAAAATCTAACATTTGTTCATCATACATACTTAATCCATTATGGTCACCAAAAACCAATATTGCAGTATCATCATATAGTCCAGCTTTTTTTAATTCATCTATAAATACCCCAAAAGCATAATCTGCATAATTTACTGCTTCTAAGTAATTTCCAAGAAAACTATATTTATATTTTCCAACATCTATATTGATTTTACTTCTATCTTGTAAACCTTCTAGTGTAAATGGTGTATGTGAAGATGCTGCTACAATATATGTAAAAAATGGCTGGTCATATTGGCTCAATTTTTCTACCGCTTGTCTATACAAAAGTTCATCTGATAAATAATCATTGATATTTTCTGAAGTATCTGCAAATTGGTCTTTTAGTTCTAAATGGTCTAAATTCATTCTTGAATATACATTTCCTCTATTCCAGAAATATGCATAATTTCCATGCATATATGATGTATCATAACCTGCATTATTAAAATTATCAAAGATTGTATTATATGTATTTGTATAATATTTCGCAAATGACATTCCATTTTCCATTGGATATAATGATGAAATTGTTGAAAATTCACTATCTGCTGTTGTTGAATAGCTTTGCATATTCATATTCGAAAATTCGATATTTTCATTTATAAATTTATTCAAATTTGGTGTTATTTCTTGCCCATTTAATTCTTTATTTATTACATATTCTTGGACTGATTCTAATTGCAATATTATTACATTTTTTCCTTCAAGTATTCCTTTAAGTGCAGGATATTTTTCTAATCCATATTCTTCATCATATTCTTCTTTTAATTCTTCGTAATCAGCCATCATGTCTTCTTTTTCTTTATATTTTGTTTGCTTTTTCATTGTTATCATATTTTCTATATCATATATGTGATATCCGAAAATCGTCGCTTCTCTTATTTGCTGGTCTTTATTATATGATTTTTCCTTTCCTCTTTCTACATAGTCCACACCTATTATGCAGAAAATAACGACTCCAATTATTCCTACTATCCATTTTCCTATCAATTGTTTTTTAGTCTTTTTACCTTTGCTATAGATTTTTATTCTTTTAGTTATAAACAAAATTATTAAAGCTATTATGTCTAAGAAGTATAGTATTTGATATAACTTTAATACCATCGGCAATGTGCTCATTATTTCCCCGCCATATTGTAAGTTCGTAATTTGCGCAACAGATAAAACACTATTCGAATAATTGTAATACACATTATCTCCAAACAGTACAAAGCTTATAATAAAGTCTACGACTATTGAGGTTACTACTCTTGCTCTATTAGGTAATACAAACAAAAAGCATATTATTACTACAACAAAACTAATTGTTCCAATTACTGTATCACTATATAATTGCTCATTTACTGCGATTGTATGATAATAAAATAAAAATGTTTTTGCTAATATCAAAATTCCTATAAATAAAACAAAATACAAAGAATTTGTAAATTTCTCTAATTTATCCCATGCTTTGTTTACTGTCCCATTTGATTCTTTTTCATTTGCCTTATTTATGTCTGTTTTTTCATTTTTCTTATTAGATTTCAATGTTTTATCTTTTTTCATTTATTTTCCTCGTATAATGTAAATATATTTATTATACGAATTTCTCCTTTCTTTGAAATTTGTTATAATATTTATATAGACTCTGTGGATTAGTGTTTTTTCCTATCGCTTGACGATTTCTTTGAAAGGCTCTAACCACAGATGTTTGTTAATTTGTTAATTAGTTAGATAACGCATGACGTTTTATTTAGAACGAGGCTACATTCAGCAAACATTTTGTGGATCACATTGTCTAAATTTTATTTAAAAAGGAGCAACCATTATGATTTATGTTGGTATCGATGTTGCAAAGGACAAGCATGATTGCTTTGCAATGAACTCTGATGGAGAAATTTTAATTGAAAAAATGACTATTCAAAATAATTTTGACGGTTTTAGTTCTTTATTCAATTCTATTTCTCAATTTAACGAAAGTTTTGAAAATATTAAAGTAGGACTTGAAGCTACTGGTCACTACAGCAATAACATTCTTAACTTTCTGACATCAAAAGGATTTAATGTTTATGTCATTAATCCACTACAAACTAATCTTTACAGAAAAGGTCAAAGCCTTAGAAAGACCAAAACAGATAAGTTAGACGCTCGTTTTATTGCTACAATGCTTATCACAGAAAACTTAAAGCCCTACTCTAATTTATCTTATCACATTTCTGAATTAAAGTCACTAGTTAGACACAGATTTCGTTTAGTTCAAGAACGTTCTAAATTTAAAACCTCTCTTTCTAGGCTAGTTACACTTATTTTTCCAGAATTAGAAAAAATAGTTTGGTCTATTTCTCAAAATTCTGTGCTTTATCTTCTTAATGAACTTCCTTCTGTAAAAGATATTTCTCAATGTAATTTAAAACATCTTACATCTATTTTAGAAAAATATTCTAAAGGTAAGTACAGTAGAGATAAAGCTATTGAAATTCGTGAATTAGCTAGAATTTCTATCGGCACTAATAGTCGTTCTTTATCTTTTGAATTAAAACAAGTTATTCAAACTGTTTTATTCTTACAATCTCAAATTGATGATATTGATAAAGAATTAAAAGCATTAGTTGACGAACTTAATAGTCCAATAATGTCTATTCCAGGTATTTCATATGTTTCTGCTGCTTTTATTTTAGCTGAAATTGGTGATATAAATAACTTTGATTCACCAGCTAAGTTACAAGCTTTTGCTGGACTTGATCCATCTACATATCAATCTGGAAAATATTCTGCAACTCATTCTCAAATGGTAAAACGTGGCTCTAAATATCTTCGTTGGGCTTTACTTAATGCTACTAGACTTGTTTGTATGCGTGATAAAACTTTTAATGATTACAAAAACTCGAAACTCGCTGAAGGCAAGCATTATTTTGTAGCACTTAGTCATACTTCCAAAAAATTAATTAGAGTTATTTATTATTTATTAAAAACAAACAATTCTTATCAGCTGTCCAAAGTAGCTTAGTTGATAGTGTTTCATTCCTTTTTAAAAGCATTTTTCGAAATGCTTATTTGTCATGCAATTTTCAATGTACAAATTTATATAAAATATTTTTAACTTTTTTCATTTTTCTATTGACATTCATATAGTTAGTCTTTCTTTGTTGCAAATTCATTCCCTTTTATATTTTATCAATAAAATCTTCAATTATCTTTAGCATCTTTTGATTATTAGATTGATACTTTTGTGGTTTAAAATCCTTTGCTCTTTTTAATGCTTTTTCTAATTGTTTAACATCTTGAATTCCTATTATATATCCTTTTTCATTAAATGTTTCTACAATTTCTTTTTGATGGTCATTTACATGTTCATGAAATTCATGTAAACGTGGAATAGCAATTACCTTTTTTCCTTTTTTCAAAGATAAAGTAATTGAACCAACTCCTCCATGTGTAATGACTAAATCCGCTTTTTCTATTATTTTTTCTAGTTCTTCTAATGAAACTAATCCAAAAATTTTCATATTTTTAGATTCATATTTTGTATATCCTGCCTGAACTACTACTTCATCTTTAATTATTCCTTTTTCAAGCAGATTATCTATCTCTTCTAATAATCTATGAAAACTATTATTTTGAGTTCCTAACATTACTAAAATCATGAATAAATCGAACCTCCATATACTGCTTTAGGATAAATTTCTAACATTTCTTTCCATTGAACTATAAATAAGTCCGCAATTGGATATATTAATCTTCCTGTTGCTGTTTTTTTATGATGGTTTGCAAATGTTTCTATATATATTATTTTACTTCCAAATATTTTTCCTAAGATACACATTGGACCTGCTGTATGTGTACCTGTTGTTATTATTACCTTTGGTCTTATTTTAAAATACAAATATACCGTTTTAAAACATAACATTAAATATTTAAAGATATATGAAAATATTTTTGCTCTTGTTCCATATGGTAAGAAATCTAATTTATCTCCATATTTTTCTTTTAGATTTTCATTTACTTTATCATATTCTGTTATTATATGATAATCATATTTTTCAAATAATGGTTCTAATTGTAACAGTTCACTTAAGTGTCCACCTGTACTTGATATAAATAAGACTTTTTTCTTCATCTTTCTTGCCTTTCTTTAATTATTCATGTTCAAATTATATCATAAATTTTCCGTTTTGTCCTACTTTTTTATAACTTTAGTTTATATAAAACAAAAAAGGTAGATAAAATTCTTTATGAATTAAATCTACCCTTTTCTTTTTTACTTAAATATTAATATTTCAATTGTTTACAATTAAGCAAATTTACTAAGCTCTTGGATGTGCTTTGCGATATATATCTTTTAGTCCTTCATCTTGAAATTGCATATATACTTGTGTTGAAGATATATCAGAATGTCCAAGCATAGCTTGAATTGCTTTTATATCAGCTCCATTTTGTAAAAGATGAGTTGCAAAAGAATGTCTTAACACATGTGGTGTAATATCTTTTGAAATATGAGCTTGTTCTTTATAATATTTAATAATTTTCCAGAAACCTTGTCTTGTTAATCTTCCACCATTTATATTAACAAATAATGCTTGCTCACTCTCACTTTTAATTAATATATCTCTAGCATCTTCTATATATTCTTTCAATGCTTTTAATGACATTTTTCCTAATGGAATGTTACGTTGTTTATTTCCTGATCTACAAGTAACATATCCTTCTTCTAAACTCACATCATCTATATTTAATGAAATTATCTCTGTTACTCTCATTCCTGTAGCATATGCAAATTCAAGCATAGCCTTATCTCTAATACCTTTTAAATCTATATCTTTAGGTTGTTCTAATAAAAGTTCTACTTCCTCTGCAGTTAATACACTTGGAACTCTTTTTTCAACTTTTGGTGCTTTTACATCCTTTGTTGGATCTTCTTTAATTTTCTTTTTCTTAGCTACAAATTGATAAAAAGATCTTAAAGAAGCAATGCTTCTAGAAATACTTGCTGGTTTTTTATGTTCTTGTTCAGACATTTCTTTTATATAGTCTTCTATATCTTCCTTTTTAACTCTATCAAAACGAAGTCCATAAGATTCCAAATATCTTTTAAATTGTTTCAAATCTCTTTTGTATGATTGTAATGTGTTGTCTGATAATTTCTTTTCATTCTCTAAAAAATCAAAAAAGTATTTTAATTGTCTTTCCATTTTCCTATCTACCTCTATTCCTTTAATATAATCCATTTACATAAGCTATATATGTTATATCAAACTATTTAAAAATTGTAAATAGTTTTTTGATTTTTTTTACATTTTTTTATTAAAAATTTTATTACACTTGTGATTTCAATATACTTTTAATATGTTTTTTTATTCTCTTTTCATATGTATCTAATTCTAGAAATATTTAATGCACAATTTTAAAATATTAGTAGAAACAAAAATTTCTATCACAGACGAAACAATCAAAACTATCAACATTATTAATGAAAATACTGTATGCCTTAACATTTCTACCTTGACATTTTCTTTTGTCTTATCTCTCATAATTGACTTATATAACTTTATTCCACTAACAGCTAATGCAAGTATTGCCGGAATCACTAATAAATTCTGTAATAATAATAATATGAGTACAAAGATTATACCTTTAGAAATTCCCATAATACTAATGCATGCAGCAATTGTATAGCCTAAACAAAATCCTCTATAAGCAACTATTCCAAATACCACTGGAATTCCTATTATAGTTGTTCCAAAAAACCATAAACCTATTGCTAGCATAATGTTTTGTCCAATACTTGTTTTCAACAACTCTATTAAATTTAAATCTTCTGTAGTTTTTAATTTTTCAATAAATTGATTCAAATATTCTGTAATCAGTGTCTTTGGCTCTTGCCCTACATTATTTATAAAAAATACTCCTAGAAATATTCCTATTACAAATAAAATACTTACTATTACATATTCTTTTTTGTTATTTGCAACATGCTCCCTTATCGTTTGTAAAATTAATCTTCGTTTGTTCTTTTTCATAAAAAATCTCCTTATAGTTTATAGGTTTTGTAAAAAGTTTTTCTGTTAAAACTTCTACAACCCTTGTTTTTTCTATATAAATTATTAAAACTTGATAT
>CALXFF010000030.1 GCA_944387525.1 uncultured Clostridia bacterium
AGTTTTGCTTACTCCTGTCTACTGTTCATTTACTTTTTTATGAAATTTTTGTTGCATTTCAAATGAAATTTCCGGTTATTTATTTTAATTTTAACACTTTACATTTAACAAAAAATACTATAGCAGATATCATCATAATAACAATTGCTATTATTATCATATTTGTAAATCCCGCTTTTGGTAATGATTTGTTTGCTGTTGTACTTGTGTTTACATTAGAAGAGATACTTGTATTATTTCTTATTGCATTATTACCAATAGAATTATTTTCTCCAGCTATATTTGTATTTCCTGCTTCGTTATTTCCTCCTGTTGTATTATTATCTCCAGTTTCATTATTTCCATCAGTTGGATTATTGATTTCATTTCCAATAGAAATTGTAGTTGCAACACCTGTTCCAGAAATAGTTTCTGTAGAAGATCCTCGTATGCTACCTATAGAAATAGTAGTATTTCCTGTTGTTGCATTTGCCTTTACTTTGAAATTAATTACAGCTGTATTTGTTCTTTGCTTAACAACTTGTGCATTACTTGTATTAGCTACTATATTTCCTTCATTTTCTGAAACTTCCCATCCACTAGCTGCTGTTACACTAACTAATTCTAATATATTTGAATCATATGTTAATGTTGCTTGATATGCTCCTATTCCTTGTTCTCCACCTGTTACATTAATATTATCTAATACTATATTTACTGTAAAATCATCACCTGGATTTAATGTACTTGCTGATGAACTCAATTGAAGTTCAAAAGTATCTCCTTCTACTGCATATGAATTTGTTGAAAAGATAGTAAATAATATAAATAAAATACTTAATATAGCTATTAACTTTACCTGTTTCATTTGTTTTCCTCCGATATCAAAATTTCACAAGCATATTTTGACATATTTTTATTTTTTTTTCAAGTTTCTTTCGGTTTTCTCATTTTTTTATAAAGTTAATTAAGGCTGATATATTGTGTATTTTAGCCATTTATTACATTTTTATTACTTTTTTGTTACTTTTTGATTTCTTTAGTAAAAAATGGACGTAAATTGTACGCCCACAGTTTTATTTTTAATACTTTTCATAAAGACTATCTTTTACTCCCAGCAAAAAGAGTTCAAGGTCCGTCCCTAAATCCCTGATTTTAGGGATTTTTAGGACCGTCCCCTAATCCCTGCTGTCTCCAAAGATTGCTTCGAATTCGTCTGCATTGATTTTTTCTTTTTCTAGTAATATTCCTGCAACTTGATGTAGTTTGTCTATATTGTCTGATAGTATTTGTTTTGCTCTGTTATATCCAGTATCTACTATTCTCTTTGTTTCTTCATCTATTACTGCTGCTGTTTCTTCTGAATATTCTTTAGTATGACCAAAGTCTCTTCCTAAAAATACTTCGTCTTGGCTAGAACCTAACATTAATGCTCCGATTTTTTCACTCATTCCGTATTTTGTAACCATACTTCTTGCAATTTTTGTTGCTCTTTCTATATCATTACTTGCTCCAGTTGATATATCATTTAATATTAGGGCTTCTGCAACTCTACCACCTAATAATGATACGATATTTTCTTCCATTTCTGTCTTAGACATGAATGATTTATCTTCTGTTGGTCTATACATTGTATATCCACCAGCCATTCCTCTTGGTACTATTGATATTTCATGTACTGGGTCTTGTGTTTCTAAGTAATGGCTTACTACTGCATGACCTGCTTCATGATATGCAACTAATTTATTTTCTTTTTCGCTTCTTACTTTTGTTTTCTTTTCAGGTCCCATTGTTACTTTTATCATTGCATCTTCGATTTCTCTCATTCCTATTTCATTTAGGTTTCTTCTTGCTGCAAGTAATGCTGCTTCATTTAATACATTTTCTAGGTCTGCTCCTGCAAATCCTGAGGTGTTTTTAGCAATAACTTTTAAGTCTACATCATCAGCCAATTTTTTCTTTCTTGAATGTACTTCTAATATTTGCTCTCTTGC
Organism: uncultured Clostridia bacterium; assembly: GCA_944387525.1. Taxonomy (GTDB): domain Bacteria; phylum Bacillota; class Clostridia; order TANB77; family CAG-508; genus CAG-269. The sequence continues at coordinate 1,974 of CALXFF010000030.1, forward strand.
TTTTACATCTGGTAATCCTACTACTATTTGTCTATCAAATCTTCCTGCTCTAAGTAACGCTTTATCTAATACATCTGGTCTATTTGTTGCAGCTAAAACTATGACTCCTTCATTTGCTGCAAATCCGTCCATTTCAACTAATAATTGGTTTAATGTTTGCTCTCTTTCATCATGTCCTCCACCAAGACCAGCTCCTCTTTGACGTCCTACTGCATCAATTTCGTCTATGAATATGATACATGGTGCATTTTTCTTAGCTTGGTCAAATAAGTCTCTTACTCTTGATGCTCCAACACCAACAAACATTTCAACAAAGTCTGAACCACTTATTATGAAAAATGGTACTCCTGCTTCGCCTGCTACAGCTTTAGCTAAAAGTGTTTTACCTGTTCCTGGTTGACCAACTAATAAAACTCCTTTTGGAATTCTAGCTCCCATATCTGTAAATTTCTTTGGATTTTTTAAGAATTGTACTATTTCTTCTAATTCTTCTTTTTCTTCATCTACTCCGGCTACATCATCAAATGTAATTTTGTTTTTGTCAGCAGGTGTCATCATTCTAGCTTTACTTTTTCCAAATGTCATTGTTTTGCTTCCTGGATTTCCGCTTCCTGCTGTTCCTCCCATCATAAAGAACCAGAATATTAAGAATATTATTAATAATCCAAATGGTGTTAATAAACTAAGTACTGTTATAAATATTGATTGAGATTCTTCTTCTAAAGAAAATGCTCCATCTTTTAAGAATTCTTCTACATAAGTCATGAAGCTTCCCATATCTGGAATATTAACTTCTTTTCTTATTCTATCATCTTTTAATTCAACTGTAGCTGTTGTTCCATCTGCATCTATTTGTATTGATTCTACATTTCCTTCATTAATATTTGTAATTAATTCAGAATATTGTAGTTTTGATTCACTGTTTTCTACAATTGAAGTTAAAACTACTATAAAAATTACCCCTATTATTAACCACATTGCTAATGTTTTAATACTGTTTTTCAAATTAATTCCTCCTTATGTTTTGTTTTTCATATTGCTTTTATAACATATCATTTTTATTTTTTCAATACTTTTTTTATGACTTTTTTGTGACATTTCAATGGTTGTAGCGTTTTTTATTACGGCTTTCTACACTTGACTCATGAAGTAAATCTTATGATTTTTTATCAATATTTTTATATTTTTATTTGGAGTCAAATACTTATTACCTATATTATTGCTACATAATTTTATTATATCTTCTATATGTATCTTTTCTAATCCTTTAGAATTTCCAAAAAGTCTTGTTATAGTATATAATATAATCCTTGATTTTATTACTTTTTCTTGGATATTAAATGTTTTTAAATCTAATTGTATTTCTTTTTCTTTTTCACTGATAAGCAGTTCTTTATATACATTTGCTACTTGCTTGTCCATATAGTTTTCTTCTTCTGCAACTAGATTTGATAGTCTATCTATTGTTTGTATTAGATTTGGATTAAATTCCTTTTGAATATACGGAATCAAGAGATTTCTTACTTTATTCCTTGTATATTCATTTTCAAAATTTGTTTTATCAATTCTAGGTTGTAAATTTTTTTCTGTACAATATTCTTCAATTTCGTTTCTTTCACATTCAATTAAAGGTCTTATATATTTTCCTCTTTTGGCTTCAATTCCTTTCAAACCATTTATTCCGCTACCCCTTAAGATATGCATTAAAACTGTTTCAACTTTGTCATTTTTGTTATGTGCAATTGCTATTTTTTGTGCATTTGTCTTTTCTAAAACTTCATCAAAAAAATCATATCTTACTTTTCTTCCAGCTTCTTCTACTCCTATTTTATTATTATTAGCCATTTTTTGAACATCTATACTTTTTGAATAAAATTCTATTTGTTTTTCTTCACAATATTTTTTTACATATTTTTCGTCTTCTTCCGCTTCTTTTCTAATCATATGGTTAACATGTGCAACTACTATTTCAAAGTTTATATCTATAGTTTCGTCATTTTTAATATCATTTAATATGTCTAGCATACAAATAGAATCTGGTCCTCCAGATACTGCTAGAACTACTTTTTCTCCGTTTTCTATCATGTTATATTTTTTTATTGTTTCGAGTACTTTTTCTTTCATAAATTTTTATTTCTTTCCTTTCCACACTTAGGATATTATATTAAATAATTCTGCAGTACCGCGTAGCGCCCAAACGAGCCTTTTTAAGGCGAGTGCGATTGGAGCAACTTTCTTTCTATCAAAAGAAAAATAAATTTTTCTTTTGATAATCAATCTGTTGCGACAACAAGGTACAAAAAAATATTTAATATAATATCCTAACTAATAAGAAATTATTTCAACTGTGAATTGTAACATACAGATTATTATAATAATTATCAATTACAGTTATTTTTCAACCATCATTTTCTTTTCTCTTTTTTTAACCATCAATCTATAACTTATAAAATCATCTACTAAAATACGTATTACTGCAATTACAGGAACAGCTAAAAACATACCTAATATTCCAAAATATGCTCCTCCAACAGTTACTGCAAACAAAACTAATAATGGGCTAATCTTCAATGACTGACCTACAATTTTAGGATTAATTATATTTGCATCAATTTGTTGCAACACAATAGTTACAATAAGCATCCATATAGCTTGACTAAGTCCTCCTGTAATTAAAGTAATCAATGCTGAAATCACAGTTGCAATTATTGCTCCAACAAAAGGAATCATATTAAATAATCCTATAAAGAATCCAAGTAATGGAGCATATCTAACTCCCATGATTGTTAATGCGATTGTAATTAAAGTTCCAACTACTACTGCATCTAAAAATTGACTAGCAACAAATTTAAAAAATATTTCATTTGAATTATTAAAATATTTATTTACATTTTTGTATGTTCTTTCTTTAAACATAGCAGAAGCAAGTCTTTTCAAAAATGCTAAAATTTTTGTTCTTTCTGCTAATATGTATATAGAAACAATTAATGTAACAAATATATCAACAATACCAGTAACTGCCTGAACAGCTGTCATTACATAGCCTATTATCTTATCCATTTGGAAATATTGTTTGATATCTATATGCTGTATACTCTGAATTGCATCATTTACCATATCACTTTTTAATATTGAATCTTCTGGTAATGCATTATATCTATCAATTGCTGTTTCATAATAATTTTGAATGTTGTTTAAAAAGTCTGTTACACTTTCTATAACAACTGGTAATATCACTCCTATTAAAACTGCAATTATTAATAAAACTATTAAATAAACAGTTATTATACTTAAAACTCTTGCTCGTTTCTTTACAAATTTTGACTTAGACTTTGAAAAAAATCTTTCTATTTTTCTACATGGCATATATAACAAATATGCTATAAAGATACCTGCTATAAATGGAGCTACTATATCAAAAAATCTTCCTAATACTCCCATTACTTCATCAAAATTATTAAATATGTTATATACTACAATTATTGCAAATCCTAACAAAAACCAATATAACCACTTTTTCCAATCATTTTTTATTTTCTCCATAAAATTTTCAATCCTTTCTTTTTAGTCCTAATTAAACCGTCTACTTTTGCACTGTTAGTGAAATTTAATATCCTACTATTTATACCTAACATTAATTAATATATAAAAGTGGCGTCCCCAAACTATCCAAAAATGGTCAGTCCGAACCTGTCCCCAAACTAACCACAAGCCCGACTGGACAATGGTCGCTTCCCATAACTTCAGGATATATTGTTGCTTCTTTTATTCTGTCCTTTATATCTTTTGATACTATAAAATAGTCAATTCTCCAGCCTACATTTTTCTCTCTTGCTTTTCCCATATATGACCACCAACTATATTGTCCTTCTTTATCAGGATATAGGTAACGGAAACTATCTACAAATCCTGCATTTAATAGTTCTGTCATTTTTGCTCTTTCTTCATCTGTAAATCCTGCATTTTCTCTATTTGTTTTTGGATTTTTTAAGTCTATTTCTTCATGTGCTACATTTAAATCACCACACATTATTACAGGTTTTGTTTCATTTAATTTTAATAAATATTTTCTTATTTCATCTTCCCATATTTGTCTATAATCTAGTCTTTCCAATTCTCTTTTTGAGTTTGGTGTATAGATATTTACCATATAGAAATCTTCGAATTCAAGTGTTATAACTCTTCCTTCCTTATCATGCTCTTCTATTCCAATTCCATATCTGACTGATAATGGATTTATTTTTGTGAATATCGCTGTTCCTGAGTATCCTTTTCTTTCAGCACTATTCCAAAAACTTTTATATCCTTCAAATTCTAATTCTATTTGACCTTCTTGACATTTTGTTTCTTGTATGCAAAATATGTCTGCATCTATTTCTTTAAAAAATTCTTTGAATCCTTTATTTACACATGCTCTTATTCCATTTACATTCCATGATATTAGTTTCATTTTTAATTTCCTTTCTATATTTATAAATTTCCATTTTCAAATAATTCTTTAATATATAAATCCTTATTTTCTAATTTGTTGTTTTTTCCTTGCAATAAATTCTCAAAAAACATCACTAAATAATCAAATGTAGGATAAATTCCTCTTGGAATATTCCCATAGTTACTTCTAACTAAAGCATTTCTAAAATATAAGCTATGTTCTTTAAACATATCATTATTAACATCAAATCCCATATTGTTAAGGTATTTTTCAATAAATACCGCTGTTGTTCTAGTATTTCCTTCTCCAAAAGGATGTACTTGCCAAATACTTGAAGTAAATTTTGCAATATGTTTTATCAATTCATCTTTATTTAGTTTTGAATAATCAAAATCTTTTTCTTCTTTAAAGTCATAATCAAAATAACTTTCGATATCTTGATAATTTACATATTTAACAGTATCTCCATTTAGGATTTCCTCTTTTTTAGTAATATTATAATCTCTATAATTACCTGCAAAATCATAAATATCTTTAAACAAATATTTATGAATATTTTTTAAAGTAATAGGACTAAAACCAAAACTTTTATCTTCTAATAATTGAGCTATTCTTAAAGATACTAAATCACATTCTTTTTCTTTTTGAATATTTATATTAGTAGAATCTTGTGTTTCATAATATGTTTTTAATAAATTTTCTACTTCGTAGTATTTTAATTCTCCATTAATATTTTTTTGAGATAAGTCTAATAAATATTTAGAAGGCTCTAAATTATCAACTTTATTTAATCCAATACCTGTATCCCAATATTCTTGTTTTTTTTCAGTATCAGTTATTTCATTTTCTATTATATAATTTTCTTCATTCTCCATGAAATTACCTCCTAAATTTTTCTTTATGCTACTTTTATATTATAGTCTAAAAATGCCCATATTTCAAGATAAAACTTGAAATGTGAGCATTTTATTCTCGATATTTTAGTTAACTACACTTACATTCATGTATCTAACTCCCCATTGAAGAGCTTCTGCATGCGTATTAACAAATATGTCTATTTTGTTACCATTTACTGCGCCACCTCTATCTTCAACAGTATAGATGTGACCTCCAATATTTAATTTTGTTCCAAATGCGAATTTACTTGATGCTGCAACAGTTCTTCCTGCTGTTGCTTTTGTTCCTGAAGCTGTTCTTCCAGTTGTTTTTCCACAACATTTGCTACATGGACAATATGCTGTAATTTTATATGTTGTTCCTCCAGTAGTAGAGCTTGAAGATGTTCTTGGTAATGTTGATGATCTTGATGTTTGAACTTTTTGAACTTGAACTATCTTATCAACTGGTTCTGTTATAACCACTTCAGAAATTACTGTTTTTTCAATTTCTACTTCATTTTGATATTTAACTTTGTAAGTTACTTCTTTTAAACCATCTTTTCCTTGTTGTAAAACTTTATTTGTTGTTCCTGTAGTTGCATTTGTTGTATTTTTTGTAACTGTTTCATAAGGTATTGTTACTTGTTCTACAACGATTTTTTCAGTTACTGGCGCATAGTTTTCCAATAATTGGTCTAATGATGTTTCTACACCATCTTCTGAAATTTTTGCTATTTGTACTTCGTTATATGATTTATCTGTAATTTTTATTGTTTCTCCTGCTGCAATTTCACTATCTAAGTCTGGTATTGTTTTTTGATTATCTTCTAAAATTATATTATTTTCTTCTAATATGTCTGATACTTTTGTTTTTGATGTTAATGCTGTCATTTCATATCCGTTTTGAAGTACTATCTTAACATCACTTAATTGTGTATTTACTGCCATAACTCCTATCCCTGATATTAGGATTAGAATTATACTTATACAGATGATTTTCATTATAGAAATTGAAGCTTTTTCTTCTTTTTTCATATAAATTAATTACCTCCTTTTTGGCAACAAGTATATTATACTATTTTTTTCTTTTTTTGTCAAATTTTGAGATTTTTTCGTTGCAAAACGCTTTGTCCCTAAACAAAGATGTATTTTTTGCTTTATATTATTTTATGCATTTGATTTCTTATTTATTACAAAATTTATAGTTTTACATTAAGATTATAATATTTTTTATAATTTACTTCTTTATTATAATTTTAATTAAGAATTACAGAATTTTCACCAAATTTTCACATAATTATTGTATAAAAAAAATTAATATGTTATTATGATTTTGTATATAATAATAAATATAGAATAGATTGGAGGAAAAAACATGATTGGTTGGATAATATTAGCCATTGTAGTTATTCTAATTATCGCAGTAATTGGAATGTACAACAGTTTAGTTCAAGCAAGAATAAAAGTAGACAATGCTTGGAGTCAAATCGATGTACAATTACAAAGAAGATTTGATTTAATACCAAATTTTGTTGAAACAGTAAAAGGCTATATGACACATGAAAAAGAAACATTTGAAAAAATTACTAGTCTAAGAAGTTCTTGGTCAGAAACACAAACTGTAGCTGAAAAAGCAAATTTAGATAGCGAATTGTCAACTGCTTTAAAAACAATTATGGCTGTTGCAGAAAACTATCCAGATTTAAAAGCTAATCAAAACTTCTCAGAACTATCAGAAGAATTAAGAAATACAGAAAATAAAATATCTTTTTCAAGACAATTTTATAACGACACTGTAACAATGTATAACACAAAATTAGAAGTTTTCCCTTCTAATATAATCGCAAACATATTCAAATTCAAAGCTCGTGATTTATTCACAGCTGATAGCGATGAAGCTAGAAAAAATGTAAAAGTAAGCTTTTAGAAAAAGGGATTAGGGGACGGTCCTTAAAATCCCTGTTATTGGGGATTGAGGGACGGACCTTCAAACAGAAGAGGGACATTTTTTATATAAAGATGTCTCTTATTTAATAAAATTCTTATTAATATAATGAAAGGAAATCAATTTATAAAATGTTTAGGAGTATAAAGAAAAACAAAATAGAATCAGGAATAATTGTAGCTATTTTCATAATTGTAATAACATTAATTGTATATTATATTTGTCATGCTTTAAGATTAGGAAGTTTGTCAATTGTAATTGCTTTAGTATTCTCAATTGCAACAGCTTGGGGATCATATTATTATAGTGACAAAATTGTACTTTCAATTAATAGAGCTAGACCAGCGACTAAAGAAGAAGATTTAAAATTAGTAAATATTCTTGATTCTTTAATGGTCGCATCTGGTTTAGAATACAAACCTAGATTATACGTAGTTGATGATCCTCAACCAAATGCATTTGCAACAGGTAGAAATCCTAAAAATGCAGTAATTTGTGTCACAACTGGTTTATTAGAAAAATTAGATTACTATGAGTTGGAAGGTGTTGTCGCTCATGAGTTAAGTCATATCAAAAATTATGATATTCTTTTAAGTTGTGTAGTTTCTGTTATGGTAGGATTTATTGTAATGTTAGCAGATTTATTTTCTAGGTTTTTATTCTGGGGAGGAATGGGAGATAGAGATAGTGATAATAAAGGAAATGGTATTTTAATGTTAATTGGACTTGTTTTCTTGATTTTATCACCTATATTTGGCTCTCTAATGCAACTTGCTTTATCTAGAAAAAGAGAATTTCTGGCTGATAGCACGGCAGTCGAATTTACCAGAAATCCAGAAGGATTAATTTCTGCTCTGCAAAAACTTGACGCTGATGAAAATCAATTACAAACTGCAAATAGTGCAACTGCTAATATGTATATTGTAAATCCATTTAAGAAAAATACTAAAGAAGGCAAGAAAAAATCTTCTAGCATTTGGTCTACTCACCCAAGCATAGAAGATAGAATTGAAGCCTTAAGAAATTTGAACTAATTAGGGACGTGCCAAATCGTTTCAAAATGATACCAAAAGGGACAGACCTTTTAAACGTTAATTTCTATTAACACTTAGGTCTGTCCCTTTTGTGCATTTTTTGCTCATTTTGGCATGTCCCCAAACAACGAAATTGCATTTTCATACGTTATTTTAGCCACTTCTTCTAGTGGCATTTTTTTAACTTCTGCTATTTTTTGTGCCATTAATTTTACGTTTCTAGAATCATTTCTTTTTCCTCTCAATGGTTCTGGTGAAAGATATGGACTATCTGTTTCTATTAGCATTCTATTATTTGGTACCAGTTCTATTATTTCAGATGCATTTTTTGAATTTTTAAAAGTTATTGGTCCTGCAAATGATATATAAAATCCCAATTTTAATGCTTCTTTTACAAGTTCTCTATTTAATGGACAACAATGAAATACTCCTTTTTTTAATACTTCATTTTCTTTCAATATTTGAAGTGTATTCATTACCGCTTCTCTTGTATGAATTACTATTGGTAATTGCAATTCATTTGCCAACTCAATTTGTTTAATAAATGCTTTTTGTTGCAATTTTCTTCTTTCAATATCTTTTTCCCAATAATAATCTAAACCAATTTCACCAATTGCAACAACCTTTGAATTATTTGTTGTAATCTGCTTTATTTCGCTTATATTTTTCCACAATTCTTCTTCAGTTTGTGGAATATCATTTGGCGAAATACCACATGTTGCATAAATAAAATCATATTTTTTTGATAATTCTACTGCTTTTTTTGAGCCTTCTAAACTATATCCTGCACTTATTAATCTTGTAACTCCACTCATCTTTATTTTTTCTATGATTTCTTCTCTATCCTCATCAAATCTTTCATCATCTAAATGTGCATGACTATCAAAAAATTCCATACTACCCCCTCAAAACATTTCTATTTTTAGTTTTTCAAACATCCTATTGGTACGACCATTACACCACTCTCTGTTGTATAAGCCATATTAGTGCCTGTAATAACCATTAAAAATTCTGGTTTTCCTATTTTAGGCTGGTTTTTCATTATCAATTCCCTTAACGCTATTAAATGTTCTTCTGCTTCTTTAATTCTTGTTCCTCCTAGTTTAGTTTCTATTAAAGCATATCTTCCATCATTAAAATGGATAACATTATCACATTCCAAATTATATCTATCTCGATAATGCTTTAAAATTCCACCAAGTGAACTCACATACACACTTAAATCTCTATTAACTAAATTTTCAAATAGTAATCCATATGTTCTTATATCTAACATTATCTCTTTTGGTGATACCCCTAAAGCAGCAACTGCTAAAGATGGATCAATCATACTTTTCTTCGGAGCCGTTCTAATTGCAGTCTTGCTTCTTATATTTGGATTCCATGCTTCTATATCTTCTATAATATATAACCTTTTTAAGACGCTTAGATATTCTAATATAGTTCTATCACTTACATCTGCATAATTTGCTTTTACATCATCAATTAATGATTGATTTGAATCTATTGTTGATACCTGCCTAGCATATGACTTTAAAATAGCTCTTGCCAAATTTGGATTTCTATGGACACCATCTACTCTTGAAATATCAGACTCACAAAGTACATCTATATAATTTTTAGATATTTCTAAAGATTTATTTTTATCTAAATTTATTGAAGCTGGCCATCCACCTCTACATAATACATATGCAATTTCTTCATATCCCAAATCTGTCTTTATACCATCAATTTCTCTATTACCATTTAAGATATCACTCAAAGAAATCTTACCGTTAGAATCTCCACTTTCAAATAGTGTCATTGGCTTCATAGTTACAAACGCAAATCTCCCTACACCACTATGTAAAGAAGAATCCTCTACTGGTGTTGAAGAGCCTGTAAGAATATATTGATTTGGTAGACCTATTTCATCAACTGAGTATCTCACAGCATTCCAAAGTTTTGGTGCTAATTGCCACTCATCTATTAATCTTGGTTTTTCACCTTCCAACAATAATGATGGTTTTGTATTTGCAAGCTCAATATAATTTTCCTGCAAATCAGGATTTTGCATTTCTAAAACACTTTTTGCTATTTGTTTTGCACTTGTGGTTTTACCACACCATTTTGGCCCTTTTATCACTATGGCACCCATAATAGACAATTTTTCTTTTATTTCATTATCTATTATTCTCTTTATATATTTCACAAAATCATCTCCTAGAATAATATACTAACTTTTATAGTTATTATATCATGATTTTTTGTTTGTTTCAATATTTTGTGGTATTTTATTTCATGTTTTTGTGGTTCTTTACTTCGTAATTTTGTGGCATTTTATTTCATAATTTTGTGCTTTTCTTTTTCGTGTTTTTGAACTTTTTGTTTCATAATCTAATTATAAAAGACAAATGTGTCCCAAAAAGGACAAATTGTCTCATTTAGAAACGTCCCTAAATGGACATCACCACCATTGCTACAGTATAATCCCTACAATGCGAAATGCTGATATCTATATTTTCTTTTTGCTCACCCCTGATTTTAACTTGTGGCCTTCCCTGCTCATCATTCAAAATCTCCATATCTTTCCAACCTATTTCATATTTATCTTTTAATTCTTTTGAAATCGCTTTAAATATTGCCTCTTTTGCAGCAAATCTAGCAGCATAATGCTGATATTTTTGACCTTTCTTACTTTCACAATATTCAATTTCTTTTTGTGTATAAATACGATTTAAGAATTTTTCTCCTAAATCTTCTATATTCTCTTTAATTCTTCCTATTTCAATTATATCTGTTCCACAAGTTATCTGCATTTTTTACTCCTCTTTTAGAAAAAGTTTCATTATAATGAAACTTTTCTTTTATTTTATATTAAAATTTGTTATTTTAAATTGCTATTAATTATTATTCGTTAAAGCAATAAAGTTTAAAATATTAAGTATTAATGAAATCACTAATATTACAGAAATTATTATTAATGAATTTCTATTTCTTTCAATATTCAACTCTTTATATAATACATCATATTTGTTTTTCACTTCTGCATATAATTTTTCTAATTCAAATACTTCTTGCAATTTGTGATTTAATAATGTGCCTGTCTCATCATCTGTTATTTCTTGAATCCACATCTTTTTAGTAAACTCAATAAATTTTCTTCTTGCTTTTTTAATATTATTTCTATTTTTAAAATCATTTTCAAGTTTCTTTAAATATATTTTCTTATACAAATTAATAATATATGTATAAAAATATTGATTTTCATATTCCTCTGGAAGAATGGTATAATTATTCATATCACTTGTTGAAGAAAACAAGGTCATGCCTAATTTAGTTAATCCCAATTTTGCATATTTCCACTTTGAAAATGTCTCTACTTTGTCGTTATCTAATTCTATACTATTGTCTGCTGGCAATATATTTGCATACTTATTGAAGTAATATTGAATATTCTCAAATTGTGTAGTTGGATTCCATGCTTCTTGGTCTACACAAACATATGAATATGTCAAAAACCTCTCTGTATCTATATTTAGTTTTAATGCCTCAGATTTTCCTCCTGTAATCTTTCTAACAAAATCTCTAAAACTTTGAGCAGTTGCAAAACTATCTGTTTGTATTGAGATATTATCATAATTTTCTAAATCAGATAATTCATTATTGATGTTTCTAAATTTATAATTAAAATTCAATACATTTGAAAATTTTTCATATTCATCTAAAGTTGTTTTTATTACTAAAAATGCTATTCCAGTTTGAAAACATATAACTTCTATTTTTTGTATTTTGAAAAATATTCCTGATTTATCTTGCACCTTTGCTTGAATATCTTTTTTTAAATGATATTCAAATATGTTGCATTGATATTTAGCCAAAAGTGCTGCTCTTGTTTCAATTGGTAGTTCTTCTAGTTGTTTTACTTTTTCATTACTCATACTAAAACTTGAAAATAGGAATTCTCTCGTCTTAGGTAAAAAGTATTTATACATCTTAAAATCTTTTTCTTTTTGAAAGATTTTTAATTTACAATTTTCGTCTTTTAGCATTTTTAAAATGTATTTTTGATATTGTCCATTTTTTATTATAAATGGATAAATAAAATATGTGTATTGGTAGTTCGTCTTTAGTTCCACAATTATCACCTTCTCTTTTGAATTTATTATTATAATTATTTTTACCTCACAATTCACAGTCACTTTTAATACTTTTGCATTAGCAAATGATATATTTAGATATTTTGAAGTATATTGGGGGGACCTTTCTAGAAAATGTTTGAACGTTAGTGAATTACATTTTCTTGAATGGGGATTATGCAAAAATATATAAATATATCATTTGCTACTAACTATTTAAATTACTGTAAATTGTAACTTTTCAACTACAATTGGTTGTAGTAATTCATATTAACATCTTTTCCATAATGCCATCTACCTATAAAATCAATTGTCAAATAATCATCTAAATTATAAGTAGGCTCTTGAATTACTGTACCTTTATCATCAATACTTCCCCATTTTCCATCTTTCTTCACTGCTGCATATCCAAAATTATTTTGTGAAGTTGCATCATCATAAATATAATCTACAACCACATTTCCATCTTTATCAACAAAACCATATTTTCCATCTTTTTTACTTACAAATAATGTACGAGTTTTAAATATATCTGATTCTTTTTTCTCATTAAATGAAAAATCATAATATTTGTTTGCATCATCTTGTCTTAATTCAAAATAACCTTCTTCTTCGTCAACATCAATTAAAATACCTGTTTGTTTCACTTCAAAGTTTCCATTAATTATTGAATTATTAAAGTTTTCATCTTCTCCTACATATAAATCTGCTTTTTCATAATAATTTAAACTTTGATATGTAAATCCTAATTTTTCAGCACCTGCCAAATCTATTATGCCATATTTTCCACCTTGCTTGGCAATAAATATTCCTGTTTTAGCTTCTTTTAAATCATCATATGTTGGATTTAGTGTAACTTCTCCTGACATATTCATAATTCCATATTTTTCATTTTGCTTAAATATTACACCATTTTCTTCATTTTTTAATATTCCTGTAATTTCATCAAATCCAGTTGTTAAGACATCTGTGCCATCTTTTCTAATTAATTTTTCTGCTTCACCTTGTTGTACAACATAATAATTACTTGTATAAACATCTTTTATTTCATCATAATTTGGTTCTAAAACTACTTGATTACTATTGCTAACAATTCCATATTTTCCTTCGTCATTTTGAACTAAATAATTTGTTGTATCATCAGTCTTTAATGTTTTTATATCAGCGTATTGTATTGGTATTAATTCTTTTCCTTTAACATCTACAAGTCCATATTTTCCATCTTTTTGTACCTTTATTACATCTTGCTTTCCTTCTAAAGTAGAAATTGAATCATATTGACAAGGTTGCAATTCATTTCCGTCTAAATCAATAAGACCGTATTTTCCATCTTTTTGAACTTTTAGAGCATTACTGATATAACTTACTTGTCCATTTTTATCAACTGCTTGTAACGGTTCTATCTGATTATATTGTGTAAATATTTCTTCATTCTTACTATTTAGAGCTTTTGTACTATATTCTCCTGTTTCATAATTCACATCAAAAGTACATAAAAATACATCTTTTTTGCTATTTGGAACTACCATCATTTCTTGGTATGATGGATCTATAACAACTGCTCCTGTTGAATCAATAATCCCCCATTTGTTATTTTGAAATGCTACAAAGTAATCCTTGCTTGTTATTCTTGTTTGTTCTCCATCTCTTTCAAATAACCCTCTTATCATAAATATAAACATTATTAATACTACAAATGCTATTATCACTGCAAAAACTTTTTTTAAATTTAGTTTTGGTTCTTCGTATCTCTTTCCTCTACTCAAAATATTCCTCCTAATCCCTCTTTTTGAATTTGCATACTATTATACTCATATCATCTTTTATTACTCCAAAGTTGTTGTCTATTGCTTCATTTAATATTAAGTCTGCTATTTTTCCTGTATTTGTTGTTTCTATGTCTTCTAATAAGTATTTTAACCATAAGTCTTTATTTTTGTATTCTATGTTTGCGTCTAATACTCCATCTGTGCACATTAATAGAATATCACCTGAATTTATGTCATAGTCAAATGTTTGTATGTTTCCTTTTTCTATTATTCCTGTTGGTAATGAGTTTGCTTTTATTATTTGTACTCTTTTATTGTTTTTTATGTATGTTGGACATGCTCCACTTTTTATAAATTCTATATTTCCTTTATATAAGTCTACAATTGCTATGTCTAGTGTTGCAAATACTTCATTGTCTTGATTTATTAATGATGAGTTTATCAAGTCTAATGATGTTTTTTTATCAAAGCCTGACAATAGCAAGTTTTCTAGCATTTTTAATGCTTGTGTACTGCTTTTTTTAGCTTGATTTCCTGTTCCCATTCCATCACTTATTGCAACTAGGTATTTTCCATCTTTTAATCTTATATTTAATATACTGTCTCCTGATACTTCACTTTTTGATTTTGTTGCCATACTATTTCCTATTGCCATTTCAAATCTATCATCTGATAAAAATGTGTATTTTGTTCCAACACTTGTTTCATCATTTAATACTATTTTTTCTCCTAAACTCTTTGTTAATAGTTTTTCAATCAATTCTAGTTTAGCTGTTTCTAATATTTCTTTTGCATATATTGTAACAAAAAATCTATCTTGTTTTTGTATTGATATTTCTTCTACTTGTATATCTTTTTGTTTTAAAAGTTGTGTAATTTCTATTGTTTCTTTTTGATAATTTTCATTTTTTCCGTTTGCTTCTTCTTGTATTTCTTGTTTCATTCCTTTTGCCATTTTTTCGATTGCTTTTGACATTGCCGTTAATTGATTTCCTATATTTTTTTGGCTTTGTTCTATCTTCTTTCTCCATATAAAGTCATTTTTGCTAACTTTATATGAAATGTTTATTAATGTAATCATTTGAGATATATTGTCTTCTAAATATTGACTAACTTCTTTATCATCAAATCCTACAACATAGCTATTACAATCTGCAAATATTTGTAGCAATGCTTTTCTATCTATTTCTTGTTTATCTAATAAATATTCAAATATTTTTTGTGTGATTTCACTTTCTGGATTTGCTATGTCATCATATAGCATATTATCTTTATATGGCTCTAAATTATTTAATAATTCTGTCATAAATATTTCTTTATTTTTTTCTTTTATTTCTATATCACTTGCATCTTCAATATTTCCTCTATATGATGTTGCCATTTCCTTTATTGCATCTGATACATGTGTTAAGTTTTCTGCAACTTCTTTACTTTTATTTAATGCTCCATTTGGTGTAACTGGTAAAAATTTTGAATTTCCTATAAATTCTTCTAAATCAATTTGGAAATTTTTTGGTAATAATAGTAATCCTATTGATGCCACTAATATTTCTTTAAAATATATTAATTCTACAGTATATCCATTTGAAACATATGCAAGTAGCACATTTCCTAATGCAAATCCTATTATTACTCCAATTTTTCCTAGTTTATTGAATATTCCTGCAAGCATTCCTGATATTGCATATGCTGCTATCATAATTGGCTCTGATCCTGTTATTACTCCTAAAGTAACTCCTATTGTTACTCCAGAGGTTGTCCCAACTAATATTCCATTTTTCCATCCTAATGCCATTACTATAAATATGCTTAATATGTTTCTAATGTTAAATCCTACTATGTTAAAATCTCCAAATGCTCCTACGGAAATCGCAAGTAATAGACTTGCTCCCATTAATTCTTCAATTGAAAATGCCTTTTTTTCTCTGAAGTCTTGTAATACTACAATAGAATTTACAAATATTTTATAAAATACCATTGCAATTATTGATACTGTAATTCCTGATAATATATCATAAAGTGTAAATCCTGAAATTGCATATTTTGCTATTTGTATTATAATTGTTGCTAAAAAGATATTTTTTCCTATTCTTATTTTTTCATTTCTTTCATTTTCGTTATATCTTGGTTTAAATATGAAAAGAGATACTACTAGAACTAATGTTGTTAAAAAGTATTCTAATGCCCCTCCTACTCCAAATTTAATACCATTTCCTACTAATGATATTAGTACAATTCCAAGTACAGGTATAGATGAACTTAAACATGCCCCTAATAAACTGATACTAAATACTGAAAAGTTCCATCCTATACTTACTAATGATACTAATAATGATACTATATATATTATAATATTTTTTTTTGTAAATACATTTGAAAAAATCTTTAGTTCACTTTTTACTTCCTTTTTTCCTTCATTCACATTTATTGCATTTCCATCCATATTTTGAAACATCCTTACCACCTCTTTGTTTTTGTTAAGCTTATTTTACTACTTGTCCTTTGTGGTTTTTGTCTTTTTTGGTAATCTAATTCAAAAAAGTTTTTTACATTTTTTTATGTTTTTTTAAGAGGTTTTCCTTTATTTCTTTTATTTACTCTTTTTACGTTTTTTATTTTATTACATCTTGTCGAAAAAAGCAATAGAAAAAGCTACTGAAAATTTTCAATAGCTTTTTTATTTATTTACTTTTTCAAAACAAATTTCCTAATTAGGATTATTCCTGCAGTTACTATTGCTAATGAACTCACCAACATTATAATGTATGAAACATAATTTGTCGCTAAACCTGTTGGTGGTAATATTACAAAGCTTTCTGAAGTAGAATCGTCAACTTCTCTTGTACTTGAATCTGTTGGTACATAATTTCCTGGTGTCGTAATTAACATAGATCCTCCATTGTTTCTAACCACTTTTATTATTTCAGCATTATTTTCTGAGAAGGTTTCATCTCCATTACTTGATAATAATTTATATGCTCCTAGATTTAAAGTAATACTTGAAACACTGTTTGCATCTCCAGTTTCTAAACCTACTGGAACTAACATCTGACCATCTCCTTCATCTGTTGTTACAACTCTGTTAGTTTCAGTTAAGTAACTTTCTAAATCACCTGTCAATAGTCCTGTATCTATCAATTGTGCTTTTCTATCTTCTTGTGCTATAGCATCCCATGTTGCATCTGCTCCTGAATCAATTGTCAAATTATTATCTAAATAATCTATAATCAATGCTGGTTGTAATGTTACCATTTTAGTTGCATCTTCACCATTTCCTTGACCATACATATAGAATTCTTGTGTTTGATATTCCAATTCACTATTGTTTGTTACTTTTAATCCGTAATCTATTTCTACAGTTGCTCCTTGAATAATCTCTTGGTCAACCTCTACTCTAATTTGAGCATTTGCTCCTGGTGATTCAGGTATAACTGCCACATATGGCACTTGTTCTACTAATTGACCATTTTCCATTCTTGCATTAATTAATACGTTTCCATTAGCCAATGTTACTTTTGCTGAAGTAATACTTTTATCTAGTTCTAGAACTTGTTTAGCCCTTTCTATTATTCCTAAATCAACACTACTAACATTGTTTTGTATATTGTAATTTTGATCTGTTATATTGTCTGCTATATTTTCAGTGTCAGTATATTCAATATATACTTTAAAGTTTTGTGTATTAGAATTCATTTGAGTATTTGTATATTTTTCTCCTTCAGTATCAGAACTATATGTATTTTCAAATTTTTGTTTTTCACCATATGTTATTTCTTGTGTTTCTGAATCTATTGCAAGTCTTGTTTCGTAATTGTCAACTGCATCTGATGCTCGGATTTCTGTATTTGTTGATGTATTCCATTCTAGATTTGGATAACTTTGTTTAAAGCTATCTTCATACCATTTATCGTTTGTTCCTTTTGCTGTCCATACACCTTCATCTACTATTGTACTCTTATAGTTTTGTACATTAACAACTTGCTCTTCTCCGGTGTCTACTGTATATGTAGAATTGATGCCAGATCCGTCGATATTTCCTCCCCAAGTATATTGTACTTGGTATTCTCCTGGCTTAAATCCTTTTATCGTATATTCTCCATTTTCATTTGTATATGTTACTGCCTCCTCATATGCTCCAGTTTCTTCGTTATATACTTCTGCAATATTTCCAGATGGATCTACTAATGTTACTTTTACATTTTCTATTCCTTGTTCATCATCATCATATTGTCCATTTCCTTGTCTTGCTATTCCTGTATGTACTTCTTGTCCTTCAACGGCATTTTCATCGCTGTCTAAAAATACTTTACCGTTTACTGTTCTTTCTCCTTGTAATACTAGTAATAATCCTGGTGCTTTATCTGTATCATCTTCCCATGTACTTCTGTCAGAAGGATTTGTATTTCCTGGTTGTGAATCTTTATCTATTCCTGCATATACTGCTCCCTCATATGTTATACCGTATTTTCTAATTTCAGCTATATTATCTAATTTAGCATATTCATTATCTAGTGTCTCTACAATTTCAACTATATTGTCTCTATTAACTTGTAATTGAACATATACATATTTTTCTTGTAATGGTTCAAGTTCTAATATAACACTGTTATTTCCTCCAATTGTCATTTTATTGTATTCACTATTTACATTCGTTGGTGCAGTATAATTTGTAATTTCTGTTCCTGATCTTATACTTCCATCAGCATTTATATCTGTACCAATTGCTACTAAACTAAATTTTGTATCAAAGTAATCATCTAATTCATAAATATTTGCATTTAAACTTGTTGAATTATTTCTTACTGCTATTTTATATGTTAATTGTACTGTCAATGGATCTGCTCCATTATAATATACATCTGATGCATATAATGCTCTTGAATATGTCATCTCAGCATATTTTTCTTCGAATTTAACCTGAGGATCTAACTCATGTCCACTTACTCCATTACTATTTTCTGCCCATAAGTCTTCATTAAATCTATCGCCATATAAGTATACATGCTGTGTTCCAGAGATAGATACTGTTGCTCTATCTAAGTCTTTTACTACTGATAAATCTGGTCTTTCTCTTTTTACTACTCCTAAATTTATTCCTTCTTCAAAGGTTGTACCTATTTCTTCTATCGCATTATTTCTTATATCTGTTGCACTTACTATATCTGATAGATATCCTGATTGTCCTACACTTCTATAAGCATTATATGTTGTAGCTGTAATTAAATATTTAGATGCTACTCCATTTATTGGATAATATGTTCTATATTCATCTGCTGATATATCACTTGCTTGTGATGGGTCATATCCATATAGATAATTTCCTTCGTAATTAATTGTACTTGTATACTCTCCTGTATTATATCTTATATCATTTGTTTTTGTACCATTGCTGTTATTTGATTGATTTGGAGCTATTTGTGCAAAGTTTTCATTAAATGATTGCCTATTATTTCCTTCTATAGCATCTGTACCTTTTGTATTTGTTATATCCACTAAATCTACTGATTCATATGCTATACCATTGTATGAGAACTCTATATAGTAATTTTCTAATTCATCAATTAGTACATCTACAAAAGTATATTTACCATCAGAATTTGTTGTAGTTTCTTGTAAAATTTCACCATTTTTGTCTTTTAATCTAACTGTTACATTAGCTACTAATTTATCTTCTGTATCATCTGATCCTGATTGATATAGATTATTATTATCTAATCTACCCTCTTTTATTTCTTTTCCTATGTCTTCCCATACATAACCTGAAAGTTTTACATATATTCTTTTGTTTTCTATTATAGTAGGATCACTATAACGAGTAAATTCAATTGATGCTACATTTTTATCGTCTACAATTACTTCATAACCATAATTTGGATTATCTACCTCGTAGATTATATAATTTCCAAATTCTACTCCTTTAAGGAATATTTGACCATCTCCTCCATCAACACCTGTACGGAACACTTTTGCTTTATCTCTATCACTTGTAAATGTCGCTATAACTTCTTCTGTTGAACTTGCTGTTTCTATATATTGTCCTTTATCCACATTGTATATTACAAATCCGACATTATTTAATGGATTTTTAGTATCTTCATCTCTTTTATGGATTTCTAAATCTCCATACATCAATTTGTTATATGTTTGTATAGTTTGTACGCCATTTCCTTCCATTTGTGAATCTTGGTCAAGTACTACTCTTGCTAAATCTTTATCCTCTACTATAACTTCATATCCAAAATTGCTATTACTACTTTCATAAACTATATAATTTCCAAACTCTAATCCTTTAACATATACTCTTCCTTCACTTCCGTCAACACCTGAAATAAATTCTTTTGCTTCATCTCTATTGCTTGTATATGTTGCTCTTACTTCTTCTGTTGAACTTGCTGTTTTTACATATTGTCCTTTATCTGCATTATAAAGTACAAAACCTACACCATCTAATAGTTCTCCTGTTTCTTCGTCGCTTTTTACAATCTCTAAGTCTCCATTTTTCATTTCATTATATGTTTGTACGACTAATGATCCATCTACTAGTGAAGCTTGGTCAAAAACTACTGTTGCCAATTCCTTATCAGTTACTATTGCTTCATATCTATAATTTGGATTATCACTTTCATAAATTATATAATTTCCAAATTCTAATCCTTTAACATATATTCTTCCATTTTCATCTGTTCTAAATTCTTGTGCTTCTTCTCTATTACTTGTATATGTTGCTCTCACTTCTTCTGTTGAACTTGCTGATGCTACATATTGTCCTTTATCTACATTATAGATTACAATTCCCACATTACTTAATGGGTCATTTGTTTTTTCATCACTCTTTATGATTTCCATGTCACCATATTTCATCTTATTATATATAGTAGTGCTATCCCCATCTGTAGCAAATTCAACTGTTGTCATTTCTACATCATCTACAATAGCTTCATATCTGTAATCTGAGTTACTACTTTCATAAATTATATATTCTCCAAATTCTAGTGCATTTATTACAATTTTTCCGTCTGTACCATCAACACCTGTAACAAATTCTTTAGCTTCATCTCTATTACTTGTATATGTTGCCAATATTTCTTTTGATGCTGAACCTGATGATGCTACATATTGTTGTTTATCAACACTATATACTACAAAACCTATTCCATTTATAGGCACACTTGTTTCTTCATCAAGTTTTACAATTTCTAGACTTCCTACTATCATTTCATTAGGAACGGTTGTTGATGTTGTTCCATTTTTGTTTAGTACAACTGTTGCAACTTGTTCTCCAGTAACACTAGTCTCTAAATAATCGTTTTTATATCCTGGATTTGGGTTTTTAGTTTCGTAAATTCTATAATTTCCTAATACTAATCCTTTTACTAGTATTTTTCCACTTTCACCATCAACACCTGTGATAAATTCTTTTGCTTTACTTGGATCACTAGTATATGTTGCCAAACCATCTGAGCTTGCTGATGCTACATATTGTCCTATATCTTCATTGTATAATACAATTCCAACATTGTCTAATTTTTCTCCTGTATCTTTATCTGTTTTTATAATTTCTAAATCTCCTGTTAATTTTACACCAGTTACCTCAGCACTATCACTAATTTTTTCTGTCTTTTTTTCTGCATATAATGATATAATTCTTTGTTGAGGTTTTGGTACATCTGATGATGTAATACCCTCAGCTTTTATCCAAGATGGAACATCTTTAAATACGAAACTTCCAACTTGTCCAGTATAAGTATATGAATCTTTAGAAATATCCACTTTAAGATTTACTTCTGTAGCATTTGAACTTGTGTTAACTAATATATAAAAGTCTTGATTTGATACTTGAACTGTTGAAGCATTAGAGGTTACTTTAAAATCATTTCCTGAGTAATATCCATATATTACATTCAAAGTTTTATTATTTTGATCAGTAACAGTAAATTTCAAATCCTTATGTGTTCCATAAGTAAAATTATATGGTCCTACTTTTATATATGTTTGTCCATTATATGTATATAACTCTTTCCCTAAACTATCAGCACTTGCTGTTTTATTTTTAATAAGAGTCGTATTATTCCTATCGTTTTTCCATTTTTGATATTCACTTTTAGCATAGTTTATCCAATCTTGATTTTCGTTTTGTGATCCTCCTGAATTAGTAGCAAAATTTTCCCAACCATGTCCATATTTTTTAGCCCAGATAGGAAAATATGTATAAACTGCCTCTTGTTTTCGTGTATAATTCCCATCTTGACTTGTATTTGATTGATCACCTATTACGCACATTATAAAATTATGTTCCTCATCACCAGTTATATTAGCTATTCCTGTACATTCATATGTACTACCAGAATAAGTAATTGGTTGTCCTTGTTGAATACAGAAAAAATTGCTATCTGGATCAAATATATTATAAACTTTATCATCAGTATAAGTATTTTCCCATCCTTCAACACCACTAATCATTACTTTGTCTCCTACCTTATACGCATTTGACGTGCTTCCAAGTAAAAATATCAAAAGAATTGTAATAAAAGTTACTATTAAAATTTGTGTGTTTTTACTTTTTAACATGGTTTACCTCCTTTCCTCTTTATTAACATCTAAAACTTTTATCTTAATAAAATATGTTCCTACTCCAACTATTAAAATAATTGATAATATTAATATTGTATAAAGTGCTGCACTACCTGTTCTAATACTAATTATTAATTGTGCTGAAGCATTATCATTTCCAGCTTTTGAATTTCTATCAGCTAAGTTTAACTCGTTATAACTTTCTTCTATTCCTACTTTATTTGTATATGTTCCAGTAGTATCTTCTGTCATTTCTTTAGTTAAAGTCAAATTAATTATCTTAGAATCTCCTGCTTCTATTTTATCATTTGCTAATATTACACTATATAAGCTATTACCTTCAGAATACCAATCCTTATTTTCTGTTGAATTAAAATTAAATCCTTCTGGTATATAATCAACTATTTTTCTAGCATAACCTGCCACTTGTCCAACATTTGTTATTTTTATTGCATATTCAACAGTTACTTCTGCTCCATTCAATTCTTTAGCATCTATATCTACTCTTGTCATATTAACATCATTATAACTATATACTTTTGTTGAACTTTGTGTTTTTACAATTACTCTATTAATATATTTATCTATCTTTAAGTCAAATTCATCTAATTCTATTAATCCCATATTGATATTACCAATACTTCCACCATTTACAGTTATAATATCTGTAACACCATATGTTTTTTCAGTACCAAATATATTTATCTGTTTTGCTAATGCTTTTGAATTCTTACTACTATCTATTCCAGATGCTTGATATGTAGTAATTCCGTATCTTGTTGAATCATATTCAAAAATTACTATATAATTTCCATTTTTTATATTAGATAAAGTATAAAATCCATCAGTATTTGTTAAAGCTGTACTATCTACTACTTGATTTGTATCTGCATTTATTAAATAAACATTTACTCCACTTATACCATTTTCTCCATTGTCTTTACTTCCTTCAAGTGAACTATCTAGCCAAACTGTTCCACTAATTTTATAAGTTTTTACTGTTTGACTTGGATTATCTGGTTGCTCTGGGTCTGGATCTTCTGGATTTGGATTATCTGGTTGCTCTGGATCCGGATCTTCTGGGTCTGGATTTTCTGGTTGCTCTGGGTCTGGATCTTCTGGATCTGGATTTTCTGGTTGCTCTGGGTCTGGATCTTCTGGATCTGGATTTTCTGGTTGCTCTGGGTCTGGATCTTCTGG
>CALXFF010000031.1 GCA_944387525.1 uncultured Clostridia bacterium
TGTATATTTGGAACTGGTTTTTATTGATTTTTATATTATTTTAGAACTTTGAAATTTTTTTTCATGTCTTTATCCTGCAAAACCAAATAAATTACTTGTAAAATTTTGTGATATAGTGTAAAATACGAATATAATGTAAATAATAAAAAAGAAAAAGCAAAAACAAAATAAAATACAATAAAATCAAGGGGGAAAAATAAAAAAATGAGATTCGTAACAGATGAAGAATCAAAAAAAGAATATAAAAAATTTTTAGAAGGACATGAAAGATGTAACTTCCAACAATCATTAGAATGGGCAGAAGTAAAAAAGCCAAACTGGAAACCAGAAGTAATACTAGCAGAAGATGAAGATGGAAATATAATAGGTTCACTATGTGTATGGATTAGAAAAATGCCAATATTTGGAAATTTAATGTATTCATCAAGAGGACCAGTTTGTGACATACATGATATATCAGTAATGAAACAATTAACAGACGGAGCAAAAGAACTAGCAAAAAAATATAATGCATTTGTATTAAGAATAGAACCAGATATAGTTAGTGATGACCAAACATTTAGAGATGTTGTAACTAACTTAGGATATAAAATAAAAGACGATGCAAAAGATTTTAAAGATGAAATCCAACCAAGATATGTATTCAGATTAGACATTAAAGGTAAGACAGAAGAAGAAATAATGGCAGGATTTAAACAAAAATGGAGATATAATATCAGACTAGCATCAAGAAAAGGTGTTACAGTAAAAGAAGGAACAAGAGAAGATTTAAAAGACTTTCATAAAATAATGATAGAAACAGGAGCAAGAGATGGATTTATAATTCGTCCATTAGAGTATTTTGAAAAAATGTATGATTGTCTAGGTGACCATATGAAAGTTTTAATGGCATATTATGATGGAAAGCCAATTTCAGGAGTTATTCCAATTTTCTATGGAAATAAAACTTGGTATTTGTATGGTGCAAGTAGTAATCAACATAGAAATTTGATGCCTAATTATTTATTGCAATGGGAAATGATTAAGATGGCAATAGCAAGACATGATGATATATATGACTTTAGAGGTGTTTCAGGAGTAGTTGATGAAAACCATCCACAATATGGATTATATAGATTTAAGCAAGGCTTTGGAGCTACATTTACAGAATTTATTGGGGAAGTTTACATGCCATATAAGCCATTAACATATAAATTGTATCGTTTTTCAGAAAAAACATTTAGAACATTAAGACAATTCAAAATGAAATTAAAAAACAAGAAAAAATAAAATATGTTTTGAAGGGAAAAATGTACAATGAATAAGTTAGTAATAAATAAAGAAGATTTAAGACATAATATAGAAAAGATAAAGGAAAATGCTAAAAAAAGTGGACAAGATGATAATGGAAAACCATTAACTATTATAGCTGTAGTAAAAGGAAATGGTTATGGATTAGGAATTGTAGAATACACAAAGTTTTTAATTGATAATGGAATCAATTTCTTTGCAGTTTCAACATTAGATGAAGCGCTATTATTGAGAAAAAGTGGAATAAAAGAAAAAATATTAATGCTTTCATCAACTGCTATAAAGGAAGATGTTGAAAAATTAGTAGATAATAACATTATTATCACAATAGGTTCACAAAATGATATTAAAATAGCAGAAGAAGTAGCAAAAGAGAAGAATAAAAAAATCAAAGCACATTTAAAAATTGATACAGGTTTTGGAAGATATGGATTTATATACTCAAACAGAGAAGAAATGATACAGGCTTTGAAAGAAATGAAAAATATAGAAATTCAGGGCACATTTTCTCATTTTTCCGTTAGCTTTTTTAATGATAAATATACTAAACTACAATTTAAAAGATTTATTGATGTAATCGAAGTCTTAAAAATGAATGATATACAAACTGGAATATTACATATATGTAACTCATCAGCATTTGTAAAATTTCCATATATGCATTTAAACGCGGTACGTGTTGGTTCAGCATTTTTAGGAAGATTATCTTTTTCTAATACTTTAGGACTAAAAAAGATTGGATATATGGAGTCTGAAGTATCTGAAATAAAAGAACTTCCAAAAGGATTTAACATCGGATATTCAAATACATTTATTACAAAAAAAGATACTAAAGTTGCAATTGTACCTTGTGGATATATGGATGGAATAAATATAACAAATGATAGAGATATGTTCAGGACAGTTGATAAGCTAAGGTATATTGTAAGAGATGTAAAGGACTTTTTTAAAAAACAGGCTAAATATGTGAAATTGAATAATCAAAATTGTAAGGTACTAGGCAGAATAGGAACATATCATGTTACATGTGATGTTACAGGTAAAGATGTAAAAATAGGAGATAAAGCAATTTTTGCTATTAATCCAAAGTTTGTAGATTCAAGCGTTGAAAGGGATTATAGGTGATAGAAAGGAATGAGAAAAGTTGGAAGAGAACAACAATAAAGAAGAAATTAAAGAAAAAGTAGAAAATGAAAAAGTAAAAAGACAAGGATTTTTCAAAAAAGTTTGGTATTCAATCACAAAAATAGAGAGATATCCAGAAATGGCAGCACAAGGGTTAGGAAAAGCATTTTCATATATTTGCAAAGTAGTAGCAATTCTTGCAATTATAATATGTTTCGGTTCAATGTATCAAGCATATCAAATATTACAAGAAGGAGTAGCATATTTGCAAAATGAATTTCCTGAATTTTCATATAGTGATGGTATTTTAAGTGTTGATTCTGAAGATCCAATTACTATTTCAGCAGAAGATTCATATGTAGGAAAAGCAATTATAGATACAA
The DNA here is from genome assembly GCA_944387525.1 of uncultured Clostridia bacterium. GTDB lineage: Bacteria > Bacillota > Clostridia > TANB77 > CAG-508 > CAG-269. The sequence goes on from CALXFF010000031.1 coordinate 2,799, forward strand.
AAACAGAAGATCAACAAACAGTAAATCAATACATTTCTGAGATAGAACAAAGCGGTGATGGAATCGTTGTTTTGAATAATAGAGTTATAGTAAAAACAAGTAGTATTTCAGGAACAATTAGCTATGAATATGATCAAATGTTAAATCAAATAGGAATTACAGAGTTTAATAAACAAGATTTAATAAATTATATAAATAGTTCTCAAATGTACAATTTTTATATAAGTATATTTTTAACAATATTTGTATATAGTTTTTCAATGTATTTATTAACAACACTATCAAATGCAGTTTTCTTAGCAGTATTTGGATATTTAGTAACATGGATTGCAAAAATAAGAATGAGATTTGTAGCTGTATTTAATATGGCTGTATATTCATTAACTCTTTCAACAATACTAAATATGATGTATATTGCAATTAATATATTTGTACCATTTGCTATGGAATATTTCCAAGTAATGTATGTTACAGTTGCTGCAATTTACTTGATAGCTGCAATTTTCTTATTAAAGTCAGAGTATATTAAAAGACAAGCAGAATTAATGAAATTGGCAGAGGCTCAACAAATTGTTAAGAAAGAATTAGAACAAAAAGAGGAAGAGGAAAAAGAGAAGGAACAAAGAGAAAAAGAAAAAAAGGAAAGAAAAGAGAAAGATAGAAAAGAAGAGAAAAAAGAGAAAAAACAAAGTGGAAAGCAGGGAGAAGAGCCTCAAGGTTCAGGAGCTTAATACGGTTGAAAAATAATTACAATTTTGGACTGCATCAAATTTGATTTAAAACGCGGTCACATACAAAAGTATGCTCCCTTACCTTTTAAATCAAATTTTCTTTGCCAAAATTTAATTCTTTTCCAACCTGTAAAGTGTATTAAAATAAAAATAAGATAAAAAAATCAAATAAAAGAAAGGAATTGAAAAAATGAGTAAAAAGCAAAAACAGCCTAAAGATAAAAAACAATCACAAAAAATGTGGGCATTAATTATATTATTATTAGTTTTACTTGCCATATTATTTGGATTAGCATTTTATCTAATGCAAAACCAAAAAGATAGTGAAGAAAACACTATGGCATATACTGATTTAATAAAAGAAATATCTTATGGTAATATAGAAAAAATAGAAATGACAGTGGGAAGTACAACAGTAAAAGTAAAACAAAAAAATGTAGATGAAGAAAAAACAGTTATAGTTCCAAACACAGAAAGTTTCATGGAATTAGTACAACAAAGAATTGCAGAAGGAAATGAAATGGAATTAATACAAAAACCTAGAAGTATTATTTCGCAAATTCCATCTGTAATAGTAAGTTTACTTCCAACAGCCATAATGCTTGCATTATTTATCATGATTTTCAAGATGCAAGGATTAGGAGAAAAAGGAAAAGTATATGATGATACTGAAAGAAAAACAAAAGTAAAATTCGAAGATGTAGCAGGATTAGAAGAAGAAAAACAAGAATTAATCGAAATAGTAGATTTCTTAAAAAGACCAGAAAAATACACAAAAATGGGAGCAAAAATTCCAAGAGGAGTTTTACTATATGGAAAACCTGGTACTGGAAAAACATTAATTGCAAAAGCAATAGCAGGAGAAGCAGATGTACCATTTATTTCAATGAGTGGATCAGAATTTATAGAGATGTTTGCAGGACTTGGGGCATCAAGAGTAAGAAAGCTATTTGAAAAAGCAAGAAAACTAGCTCCATGTATAGTATTTATAGACGAGATAGATGCAATAGGTTCAAGAAGAACATCAAATAGTGGAGCAGAAACAGAAAATAACCAAACATTAAACCAATTATTAGTTGAAATGGATGGATTTAGTTCAGAAGAAACAATCATTGTACTTGCTGCAACAAATAGACCAGAAATGCTTGATAAAGCACTATTAAGACCAGGAAGATTTGATAGACAAATCACAATACCAACACCAGATTTAAAAGGAAGATTGGAAATATTAAAAATACATTCAAAGGATAAGAGATTATCAGATGATGTTAATTTAGAAAGTGTGGCAGAAGATACAGCTGGATTTACAGGTGCAGAACTTGCAAATATTCTAAATGAAGCAGCAATATTAGCAACGAAAAATAAGCATGAAGGAATTGAAAGAGATGACATAGAAGAAGCTGTTAAAAAAGTAACAGTTGGATTAGAAAAACGTACAAGAGTAATGTCAGATAAAGATAAAAAATTAACTGCATATCATGAAGCAGGACATGCAGTAGTAAGTAGATATCTACCAACACAAACTAATGTAAAAGAAGTTTCAATTATTCCAAGGGGAGTTGCTGGTGGATATACAATGTATAAATCTGATGAAGATAAATACTATATTTCAAAAACAGAAATGCAAGAAAAATTAATAGCATTACTTGGAGGTAGAGCTGCAGAAAAATTGGTATTAGATGACATATCAACAGGTGCAAGTAATGATATTGAAGTTGCAACAAAAATTGCAAGAGATATGGTAACAAAATATGGAATGAGTGATACTTTAGGTCCAATAGATTTTCAAGGAAAAGAACCTTATGAAATGCAAATGTTTGGAGAGAATATTGGAGATAAAATTGGACAAGAAGTTAAAATATTAATAGATACAGCATATAATGATGCTCAAACTTTATTAAAAGAACACAGAGATAAGTTAGATGCAATTGCTAATGTTTTGCTTGAAAAAGAAAAGATTAATGAGCAAGAATTTAATAGGATTTTTGAGTAAAAGTTTTAGTATAGGTAATTAGTCTACCTATACTTTTTAAATTTTACTGGACTTTTCTATGATATGTGATATAATAAACAAATAATTAAAAATAAAGTTGGAGGTATAAAAATGTATTTGATGTATGTAGATGAAAGTGGAAACACAGGTACTGATTATAATAACAAGGAGCAACCAATATTTGCATTAGTTGGAGTTGTTATAAAAGATAAAAAATGGCATGAAGTAAATGAATATTTTGAAGAAGAAAAAATAAAAATTTGTCCAGAATTTAAAGATTATGAAATTCATTCATCAGAATTATTTAATGCTCCAAAATCATCAATTTTTAAAAAATATAGCTGGGAACATAATTTGAAAATCTTAGAAAAGATTATTGATTTGATTATATCTTTACCAATAGAAGTATATTCTACATATATATATAAACCGGATTTTAAAAAATATATTTTACAAACTTTAGGTCCAGATATAAAAGTAGACCCATATCTTTATGCTTTTGCATTAAACTACAATGATTTTAATAGTGATTTACAGCAAAAAAATTCATTGGGGATTATATTTTCAGATGAATTGAAAAATATAACGACTAGTGTTGAATTACTATATCCTAAATTAGTAACTAAGAATAGAAATATAATAGAAAAATCTTTATATATAGATTCTAAAAAGAATAATTTTATACAAATTGCAGATGTACTGGCATTATATGCAAATAAATATTTTTGTATTACAAATGAACTAGCAAAATATAATTCTATAAAAGAAGAACATTGTATAAAAATGTATGAAAAAATAACTAATTTATGCGGAAGCAGTAGGAAAAGAGAAATAGATAAAAATAAAAGAGATTATATAGAAAATTTATTTAGAAATTAAAAAGTGCAAGAGGCAATTTTGAGGAGTTCCACCATGGGAGCTCACTGCCTCCTGCTTTAAGCTAAATATATTTTAACATATATTATTTAACTTGTCAAATGTTCATCTGACAATAATATTATATTCAATGTTTAAATGTATTATACTGCATAAGTAAGATAATTATAAAAATTGTAGATTTATATAAAAAACTATGATAATATATGTATGTAAGGTAGGTGATATATATGCAAATCAAAGAAGCAATGAGAAAAGGAATGATAAAACTAAAAACAAATGATGTAAAAGAGCCAAGCCTAAAAGCAAGACTTCTAATGCAATATATATTAAATAGACCAAGAGAATACATATTAGTACATGATGACAAGCAATTAACATTAAGGCAAAATGTAGACTATTTTAAACTAATAAAAAAACTCATAGAAGGAGTGCCATTGCAACACATAACACATCAGCAAGAATTTATGAAATTAATGTTCTATGTTGATGAAAATGTATTAATTCCAAGACCAGACACAGAAGTCTTAGTTGAAGAGGTTATAAAATTAGCTAAAAGTATAAATGCAAAAAAAATATTAGATTTATGTACGGGTAGTGGAGCAATTGCAGTATCACTTGCAAAATATATAGAAGGCAGTCAGATAACTGCAACAGATATAAGTAGAAAAGCATTAAGCATTGCAAAGCTAAATGCAACGAACAATGATGTTGAAGATAGAATAACATTTGTAAGTTCAGATTTATTTCAGAATATTTCAGAAGAAAAATATGATATCATTGTATCAAATCCACCATATATAAAGAGAAAAGTGATAAAAACTTTAGATGAAGAAGTAAAAAGAGAGCCAATAATTGCACTAGATGGTGGTAATGATGGATTAGATTTTTATAAAAAAATCATAGGAAATGCATATCAATATTTAAAATATAAAGGATACCTATGTTTAGAAATTGGATATGACCAAAAAGATGAAGTTATTGATTTAATTAACAAAGAGGAAAAATATATTGATACATATAGTAAAAAAGATTTATTTGATAATGATAGAATCGTTATTACTAAATTAGGAATGCTAACCAATTTAATGGACGAAAGTTAGTTATAATAGTGATAGGAGATGAACAAAATGTCTTTTTCATCTGATATAAAGCAAGAATTAAACAAAAACAGTAATTTAGCAAATAAAAACATAGTAAAACAAGAATTAGTTGGATATTTAATATCTGGAAATATAAATATAGTAAATAATAAAGAAATTAAATTTTCAACAGAAAGTGATTATAACATAAACCGTTTTTCAAAATTATTGACAAATTTAGACATAAACCATTCTATTGATATGGTAGGAAAAAACTTTGTAATAACATTAAAAACAAAAGAAATAGATTTTGTGGAATATGACAAAGGGACAGTAAAAATTAAAGAAGTACCAGAAAACCAAGAGGAAAAAAAGGCAATAATTAGAGGAACATTTATGGGAGCAGGTTCTATAAATAATCCAGAAAGAGAATATCATTTAGAAATGGAAGTTACAAACGAGCAAAACATGAATATAGTTTTAAAATTGCTTTTAGAATTTGGAATAAAAGCAAAATACATGGAGGCTAAAAATAAATATTATATCTATTTGAAAGAAGGAGAAGAAATATCTAAATTTTTGGCACTAATTGGTGCAGCAAAAGCTGTTATGAAATTTGAAGATATACGAATTCAAAAAGAAATGAGAGGAAAGGTGAATAGGCTAGTAAATTGTGAAACAGCTAATTTAAATAAAACTATAAATGCATCAATTGAACAGATTGCAGCAATTAGAAAATTGCAGGAAAATGGTGAATTTAAAAAGTTAGATGATAATTTAAAAGAAATAGCTTTGCTTAGATTAGAAAATCCTGATATGTCATTGATAGAATTAGGAAAAAAATTAAAAGTGCCAATAGGAAAGTCTGGAGTTAATTATAGGCTTAGAAAGATAATGGAAATATCAAATGGGATTAGTTGAAAAATAATTACAATTTTGGCTGTGTATAGAAAGGAAGTTTAAATAATGCAAGGAAAAGAGCTAGGAATATATATACATATTCCTTTTTGTAAGCAAAAATGCTATTATTGTGATTTTGTATCTTTTTCAAACAAAGAGGGATATATAGAAAAATATATTGAAACAGTAAAAAGAGAAATTGATAGTTATGACTTGTCAAAATATAATATAACTACAATATATATTGGAGGGGGTACACCATCAAGGATACCAAGTGAAAAGATACAAGAAATTTTAGAAAAAATAAAACAAAAAATTTCTGAAAATCAAACTAGATGGAAAGATATAGAAATTACAATAGAATTAAATCCTGGGACAGTAGATGAAGAAAAAATAAAAAAATATAAAGAGATAGGAATTAATCGTTTAAGCATTGGTTTGCAAAGTACAAATAATAAACTTTTAAAAGAAATTGGAAGAATACATACATTTGAAGATTTTAAAGATACATATAATACTGTGAAAAAAGTTGGTTTTGAGAATATAAATGTTGATTTAATTATAGGATTACCTAATCAAACAATAAGTGATGTTAAAGAGTCATTAAATGAAATTATAAAATTAAATCCAACACATGTTAGTGTATATTCTTTAATTGTAGAAGAAAATACGAAAATGGAGAAATTGATAAATAACAAAGAATTACAATTACCAGATGAAGAGTTAGAAAGGCAAATGTATTGGTATGTGAAAAATACATTAGAATTAAATGGATATAATCATTATGAAATTTCAAACTTTGCTAAAAAAGGAAAAGAATCAAAACATAATTTGAATTGCTGGGAACAAAAAGAATATATAGGATTAGGACTAGCCGCATATTCATATTTGAATGGGATTAGATATGGAAATACAAGTGATATTGAGAAGTATATTAATGTGCAAGATTTTTTAAATAGTAGTGAATTAGAAGAGAGTGGTATTAGAATTGTTGATGAAGTTCAAAGTTTAGAAGATAAAAGAAAAGAGTATATGTTATTGGGCTTAAGAAAGATTGAGGGTGTTTCAATTCAAAAGTTTAAAGAGAAGTTTGTGGAAAATCCAATTTTCTTGTTTAGAAAAGAACTGGAAAAGTTGGTAAATGAAAAACTTATATCAATTGATGGTGATTGTATAAGGTTGACTAATAAGGGACTTGATTTAGCTAATATAGTTTGGGAAGAATTTGTTTAATTTAGAAGAATAATACAAGATTTTATATAAAAATGTAATATTTTATAAAATTATATCAAAAATTGCGATGAAAAGTTTAAAAAGTATTGATAAATATATTGTATTAATAAGAAAGATGTGTTTTAATACATTATGTTAAATAAATATTGAAAAATATTTTATTCTATGATAAAATATTACATATATATAAAGAGGTGCTGCTTATGAATAATAATGATATGAGTGATTTTTTGAAAATAGCAATAAAAAGTGGAAGAGTAAAAGATGTTAAAGAAGCTTTTATGGAATATCCAGTGGAAGAAGAATGGCATAAGGGAAATATTGAAAATATCAAATGCACAGATTCTGTTTAAAATAGGAGAAGTCGGATTAGATAAAGTAGAATAATATAAAAATGCGTTTTATAATAGCATAAAGTGATATAATAATTCAAAAAAAATGAAAAAATGTTCGTAAAAAGTATTGACAATTTTTAAAATTGAAGATACAATAATTACGAACATTTTTTCGAACTATAAAATTGATAGGAGGAAACAATATGATTACAACTTTACATATAAAAAATATAGGGATAATAGAAAATTTGAGCATTGATTTTCAACAAGGATTAAATGTATTAACAGGAGAAACAGGAGCAGGAAAGACATTAATAATCGATTCTTTACAAATGGTATCTGGAGGAAGATTTTCTAAAGATATGATAAGAAAAGGAGAAAAATACTCTTTTGTTGAACTATGCTTATATGAGCCTGAAAATGAAAATTCAGTAGAGGGTAATATTATTGTTTCAAGAGAAATATACGCAAATGGCAGAAACATGTGTAAGATAAATGGAAGAATGGTAACAGTTACAGAACTAAAAAACTTTATGAAACAATTTATTGAGATACATGGACAAAATGATAACCAAGATTTATTGGACAGTAAATTACATTTGAACTATTTAGATGGATTTATTGGTGATAAAATTTCTAAAGAAAAATTAAGATATCAAGAGTTATATAATAAATATTGTGATATCAAGCAAGAACTAGCAAATAATTTTGGTGATGAAAAAGAAAGACAAAGGAAATTAGATTTATTACAATATCAAGTAAAAGAAATTGAAGAAGCGGAACTAAAAGTAGGAGAAGAAGAGGAGCTAGAAGAGAAAAGAAAATTGATAGTAAATTCCGAAAAAATAGTGCGGAAATCTTCAAGAGGCAGATAATTTAATTTCAGAAAGTGGAATTGATAGTATTAGTATGGCAATTAGAGCTTTAGAAAAAATAGAGATGCTTGATAATAAATATGAAAAAGTATCCACAGATTTGAAAAGTATATATTATGAATTACAAGAGTTATCAAGAGATGTAAATGAGTATAAAAACGATATATATTTTGATGAAGAAGAAAGAGATTATGTTGAAGAAAGATTGAATTTAATTTATTCTTTAAAAAGAAAATATGGAAATACAATTGAAGAAATTTTAAAGTATAATGAAGAAATAAAAGAAGAAATTGAACATATTGATAATTTAGAAGAATATAATAGCAAATTAAGAAAAGAACAAAAAGAAGTAGAAAAAGAAATGGATATTCTAGCAAACAGAATGAATATATTAAGACAAGAAAATGCTATTAGATTAAGTGAAAATATAAATCAAGAGTTAGCAGAATTAGAAATGAAAAATGCAAAAATAAATGTTAAGGTAGAATATTTAGAAAATGAATATTTAAGAACAGGTAAAAATGTTGTGAAATTTTATATTACAACAAACAAAGGAGAAGATGAAAAAGAATTAACTAAAATAGCATCAGGTGGAGAAATGTCAAGAACTATGCTTGCAATAAAAAAAGTATTGGCAGATACAGATAATGTACCAGTAATTATATTTGATGAAATCGATACAGGAATTAGCGGAAAAGCTGCAAATTCAGTAGCAAAAAAACTAAAATCAATATCAAAAAGACATCAAGTAATGTGTATATCTCATTTACCAAATATTGCAGCAATGGCAGATTATAACTATTTTATTAGCAAAGAAACAACAGTAGATAGAACAAAGACTAAAATAAAGTTATTAGAAGAAAATGAAGTAATAGAAGAAATTGCTCGTATTTCTTCTGGGGAAGTTAATGAGATTAGTATGAGATATGCAATTGAGTTAAGAAACAAAAAAGCATCATAATACTTAGTAATTTGCTTGACTTTTGATTTGTGAGATAGTATTATTAGAATAGATAGAATAAAAGGATGTTGATAAAAAATGTTACAAGCAATAGGAATTTTGATAGGGATTTTAATAGTATTATTAGGTATAATAATGATTTATGATGCAAGAATCTTGACAAAAAAGTTTTTTGGTTTTGGTGATCAAAATGAGGCAACAAGTGGATTGAAGATATTAGGTTTTATTGTTGCAATAGTTGGAGGTTTAATAATTTATTTTGTAAAATAGATTAAAAAATAAGAATAATGTGAAAAATATGAAAAATTGCTTGACAGGAAAACTTTAAATGTGCTAAAATAAATCTTGTCAAGTAAATATGCGGTTGTGGCGGAACTGGTAGACGCGCTGGTCTTAGGAACCAGTGCCAACGGCGTGGGGGTTCGAGTCCCTTCAACCGCACCAATAACGTACCTGTTCGAACTAATAGAACAGATAGATACAAAACAAAAATCAATCAGTAAAATGGTTGATTTTTTAATTTGCAAAATATAAATTTACAATGTTTACAATGACTAAAATTGTGAAAGTGGAACAAACTGAAAGGGATAAAATTGCTTTATATTTGGTTTAAGAATGTAAAAAATAAGAAATTTCAAAAAACGTCTATTTTTATTGAAAAAATATGTAAAATATGGTAAAATATTCACATAATTTAATTATCTTGCTAATAAGCAAGTTTTGAATATAGTAACTTTTAACAATAATTATTGTAAAGGAGGAAAAAAATGAATATTGATTTAAGCAAACTCGAAGATGGAGTAAAAGGAGCAATTGCAAGCTCTGCTTTTGTTCAAACGGAAGTTCTTGAATTTTTGTCTAAGGATAAAAGTAGTTTTGTTCGGGCAAATGTAGCAGCTAACTTAAATGCAACGGATGCAATTTTGGAGATTTTGTCAAAAGACAAAGAATCGTATGTTAGAGAGAAAGTGGCTAAAAATCCAGCTACTTCAGGAAAAATTCTAGATTATTTATCAAAAGATGAAGTAGATAGCATAAGATTTGAAGTGGCAAGGAACGAAAATACATTGAGTGAAACATTAGCTTATTTGTCTTGTGATGAACATCCAGTTATTAGAAGGAATGTAGCTATAAATAAGAATACTCTACCTGATACTCTTGCTTTATTAGGTACTGAACAGTATGATTTCGGAATTAAATATTTTGTTGCATATAATGAAAATACACCGAAAGAAGTAAGAGAATATTTAAGAAATAGCCTTCCGCAAAATACTTGGGCATCAACTCCAACTATAGAGATGCTTCATAATTATTATGATTATGAGGATGATGACTGGGATTAAATCAAGAAAATAACAAATAGCCTGCTTATGTAGGCTATTTGCTATAAAATATATGATTAATAAATTTTCATAAGCAGTTTTAATTATTTTTTTCCCTCAACCTTCATATTATCACCATACCTCTTAATCTTTTGAGTAGTAGTCTTCTCGAATTCTTTATCCCTAATACCAAAACTCTTAATATGTTTGTAATTAGGTAACTTTTTATTAACACTAGAAACAACATCAGAAATAAGTTTCCAAATTTCCTCTTTAGTAGGAACACTACCTTTTAAATACTCTGTAATAGCTTCGAAATTAGGATAAATCTGAGCATTAACATATGTTTCATCATCATCATCTTTGTGAATTCCTAAGACAACTGATTCAGAAATAAGAGGATTATCATTCAAATAATATTCAACCTCTTCAGGATAAATATTTTTTCCATTTTTAGTTACAATAACACTTTTACATCTACCAGTAATATACAAATAACCATTTTCATCAATTCTTCCTAAGTCACCTGTATGAAACCAACCATCAACAATAGTTTGTTTAGTTTTTTCTTCATCCTCATAATAGCCAAGCATAACATTAGGACCTTTAACAATAATTTCTCCAACACCTTCATCATTTGGATTATCTATTTTATATTCCACATTTGGAATAGGAAGTCCAGCAGCATCATCTTTCTGAAAATAATCAGTATTCCCAGCAACTAATGGTGAGCATTCAGTTAAACCATATCCTTGCAAAGTTTTTAAATGTAAATTTTTAAAATCAGCAATAATATTTGGATTCATTGCAGCAGCACCTACAATAAATACTCTTAATCTTCCACCTAAAGTATTTTTTACTTTATTTCTAACAATTGTTTTCATGATTGAAGGTAAACCGCATAAAAGGATTTCCATCTTCTTTTCTATATTTTTCTGGTAAAGATTTATTCATATTTTTAACAATATTTTTATGAACATTTTCTAATAATAGTGGAACACACAAAATAACAGAAGGGTGGAATTCTTGCATGTTTTGTACAATATGTCTCAAACCTTCACAATGAGCAATACTTGCACCACTATATATTGGCAATAAAAATCCTAAAGTACATTCATATGTGTGATGTAAAGGTAAAACAGAGAAGAATAAGTCACTTCTTTTTACTTTTACAATCCCATAAGTTGATAAGATATTTGAGCATATATTTCTCTGAGATAGGCAAACTCCTTTTGCACTACCTGTTGTACCAGATGTAAATAGCAGAATACGTAATTCATCAGGATCTATTTTTATATCATCAAAAGAATGATTACCATCTTCATATGATTTTTTACCTTCATTTAATAAATTTATATATGAATTTTTAATGTCCTTTTCTGAATCAAAAGGAACAAAGATAGTGTCAGGATTTTCAACTTTTTCAATATTATCTAAAATACTATCTAGATTTTTTGAATCACCTAAAATACAAACTGCTTGTGAAACATTCATAAAATTAATTACATCATGAGGTTGCAATTCTTTATCAATAGGAACAACAATCCCGACAATAGATGCAGCTAAATATGAAACACACCATTCATAAGTATTTTTTCCTATAACTGCAATTCGTTTGTTCAAAAAACCTTTTTTAATTAGACTTGTCCCTAAAGCCACAACATCATTTTTAAATTCAGCATATGTAACTGAATAAATTTTTCCTTCTTTATTTTTTCTTCTAAAAGCAGTTCTAGAACGATAAATATCTCCAGAACGATATAGCATGTCTTTAAAATTAGTAACTTCTTCTGTTTTATGATATTTTTTCTTTAATTGCTCTGCAACTGTTTGCTCATTTTTTTTCATTTCAAATCCCTCCAATCATCTTTTTAAATAGTTACTCATATCTATAAAAATTAAAATTTACATTCTTCTTCAAAGTAATACTACCAGTACTATCAATAGAACCCTCATCTGAAGACAGTGGAACATCAACAAAAATCGTACATTTATATTTTTCATCTTGATTATTTGTAATAAAAACATCAAAAGAAAAACTACAATTAATATCATCTAAAGGAACAGCACATCTACTTAATAAAGTACCATCATAAGTAATAGGTGTTGAAGTATCAGTAATTGTATAATCAGTCTTAATATTAGAATTAATATAACTAAGAGTAATAGGATTTGCTAAATTATTATACAAAACAGGAGTAGATAAATCTGTCGAATCCTCTGAAGTTATAGAAAAATCTAATTTATCTTCAATTTTATTTTCATCATTTAGCTCACTTTTTGCAAAATTATTAATACTCTTAAAATAAAGTGCAGGTTCTCCAATAGATGGAGGTGTTGTGAAACTAATATTTTCAATAGTGACATTTTTTAATGTGTTTTTAGAAGTTTTTTCTTCTTGAGGTGAGTCTATAAAAAATGCAATATCAGTATATTGATAAATATTTTCTAAAGTATAATTTGTTGTTGATATATTTTTATTTTTTGCATCACAATTACTAAAGAAAACTATTTGATTTATATTAAAAATAGTTTCACTATTTTTGTTTGCAAATGGCAAAATTGATTTTTCAAAATTAGTTTTCAATACCATTCTTGAAAGTACTAAGAATGCTAAGAATACTACTAATACAAATAAAACTAAAGTAATAATAATTAAAACTTTCTTCTTATTGTCAGTATTTTGATTAATGTTTTCTTTTTCATGCACGTTTTTAACTTTTGCATTTTTTATTTTTTTATCATTTTTATCTTTTTTATTCATAAATAATTCCAGACCTTTCTAATAGTTATAATATTATAAAAATCAAATAAAATCAATACCAAATTTAAATGTTATATCCACATTTTACAAATAAATTTTTAGAAATAAGAATAAACAAAATTTACCAAAGACAAAACTTAAAAAAAGCATAAAAGTAAATTGACAAAAAAACAATGAAAAGGTAAAATAGTGTTAGGTGATTATAATGAAAGCAAAAGACAAGAAAAAGAAGTACATATTTTTTACTTTAAAGAACATAATTATTTTTTCAATAGCTGTTATTAGTATATTCTATATAATCATTTTTTATCACTATTATTTCGGAGAAAGCGTAGTATATGCAACAGAAGTAAGTTCTCCTATCAATGATTTAGAATTAAGCGAAGCAGAAAAAATAGATATAGATTCATATATAGAAAACAATAGCAAAGAAGGAGTAAAAGAAGAATATACAGTAGAAGAAGTAGAACTAGAATTTATTACAAAATATAAAAATAATGCAAGTTTACCTAAAGGCACATTACAAGTAACACAAGAAGGAAGAAAAGGAAAACAGCAAATTACAACAAAAAAGACATATGAAAATGACCAACTAATAAGTGAAGAACAGGTTTCTGCTAAAATTACTAAAGCCGCTGTTAATAAGATAGTAGAAGTTGGAACAGGTAATGGAAGAGCAAGTAATTACGAGGTAAAAGTTGGAGATACAGTATATGTTACATCTGATAGGCTATCTGTTATGGTAGAGCCAAGTGAAGAATCACAAAAAGTTGCTACATTATCTCAAAATGACGAATTAAAAGTTTTAGAGATTCAAGGTGAATGGTATAGGATTAGGTCAGGTAGTACAATTGGATATGTAAAATCAGAAGCAACAACTTATAGAAATTATGCTCAAGAAGAGGCAGAAAAAAATTCTTCAAATATAAATACTTCTACAAGTCAAAAAAGTAAAGCAGAATTGTTATCAACTCTAAGCTTTGGAATGGCATTAAATAAACCTAGTGGATTAACATTAGAACAGTTTAAGACAATATTGTCAGATAGCAAAGATAAAAATAATATATTTGAACAAAATGCTGAATATTTTTATTATATTGAAAAAGAATATAATATAAATGGAGTATTTGTAGCAGCAGTTGGTATACATGAAAGTGCCTGGGGAACATCAAAAATTGCTCAAGAAAAATATAATTTATTTGGATATGGAGCATATGATTCTAATCCATATAATGGAGCATATACATTTTCAGATTATTCAGAATGTATAGACCTTCTTGCAAGAGTGTTTGTTAAATATTATTTAAATCCAGCAGGGACAAGCATATATGGGGGAGAAACAGCATCTGGAAAATACTATAATGGACCAACATTAAGTGGAATTAACCAAAAATATGCAACGGATAAAAATTGGGCAAACAGTGTATATACAACTATGAAATATTTATATAATAAATTATAAAAAATTCTTGCTATTTTACAATTTTTATTGTATGATATAATAGCAAGAATAAAGAATAGAAATATTTACCAAGTGAAAACTTAATTTGCCAAAAACTTAGAAAGGAATGGAATTGGAAATGAAGAAATATTTGATAGCTACAATTATGATAATACTACTAATTATATCAGTATTTTGGACAAATATGGCATATGCAGCAGATAATAATTCAGTAGTAGAAAATGAAACAACTGATAGAGCAATTGACCAAGAAACAGAAAGTCAATTAGTAGAATTAAAGGAAAATGTAGCAAATTCTTTGGAAGACTATAAAGAAAAATATGGATCAGATGTATATGGAACAGTAGCTTATATATTGAATATAGTGCGTATTTATAGTATTCCATTATGCTTTTTAGGAATTGCAATTGGAGCAATACATCAATATGTAATAGGTGTTAGAAAGCTAGATACATTGGAAAAAGGTATGGCACTGATTGTAACCTTTGTAACAATTTTAATTATATGCCAAATATTACCACTTGCTTTTGCAGTGTTCGTAAAATTTGGAAGGGGGTAACAAATGAAAGTCTTATTTGCTGTAAGTAATGAAGAAATATCAGAATCTATTGTAAAAAAATATCAAAAACAATATAAACAAATAATATCATATAAAAATGTTTATTACTTTAATGCAATATTAAAAGAATTACAAAAAGATAAAACTTATGATAGAATTGTAATAAGTGAAGATTTGGAGGCTTTTACACATACACAGTATGATCAAATTGATAAATTTATATTTGAAAAATTAGATGGAATAAGTGATGAAGCATCTAATAATGTAAAAGGAAATGATATACCAATTATTTTAATTTGTGCTGATAGGAGAACAAAATCAGAACAAATATTAGTAAAATTATTTGGAATAGGTATTTATAATGCTATTATTGGAAACGACAGAAGTGTTGATGAAGTATGCCGTTTAATTAATAGGCCTCGTGGAAAAAAAGAAGCAAAAGCATATTATCAAATAGATTCAGAAGAGGTAAATTACCAAGCTGAAAATGAAAATGATGTTAGTGAAATGGAAATACAAAATATAATAGCACACTATAAAAGACTAGGAAAAAATGAAGATAAATATGTAGATAGCTTTAACAATATCGCTGCACAATATAATGATACACAATTAAGGATAATTTCCAAATTTTTACCACTAAATGTTAGAGCAGTGTTAGAAGAACAATCACCTAAATATCAACAAATAATGTCATTTAATAGTAGTGTATCTAAAAATTTAAGACAGACTAAAAAAGAGCAAAAAGAAGGTCCAAGTGAAACACTATTAAAGCCTAAAAACAAAGAAGTTATAATGTCAAAACCAGTAGTTATACCATCATCTGTTAATATGGCAGGAACTAAAAAATTATCTCGACATAAACCAACTGAAAATAATAGTGCAAATATATTAGAAGAAAAAAGAAATTCTAATTTACAAGTAAATAATACACAAAATAATGTGCAAAAATCATTTGAACCAACAGACAATTACAGGGCTAATAATGTGAGCAATACAAAAATACCAGACATAAATGATTTTAAAGAAATAGAAGAACCTAACAATATTATTACTACTGAAACAAGAGAAAAAGAAGTTGCTGAAGAACCAGTAAATAATGAAATGTTAGCTGATATACAAGAAAAAGAAGTTGTTCAACCAGTAAAAAGAGGAAGAGGAAGACCGAGAAAGAATCCTGTTGCCACAAATGTTGAACCATCTATAAAGAAGAAAAGAGGAAGACCAAGAAAAAATCCAATTCCGGAAGTAGAAACTGAGATTGAAAATGTAGAAAATGAAAGTACAGTATTACCGGGATTTGATGATATACAAGAAAATAATGATGCAGTATTACCAGGATTTGATGATGTGCAAGATAATGATGATGCAGTATTACCAGGATTTGATGATGTTCAAGATAATGATGATAATACAGTATTACCAGGATTTGATGATATACAAGAAAATAATAGTGAAGTATTACCAGGTTTTGATGATAAATATGAAAATACTTCTAATATTGAAAACCAAGTTCAAAATTATTCTCAATACCAATCAACAGATTCTGTAAAAAGTTATAATTATAATGAAAGTAGCATTAATCAGCCAGAACAAAGAAAAAATCAATATGAAAGCACAAGGGATTTATCAAGTCTATTAACACCTGATAAAAAGATAGTAACTTTTGTAGGAACAAGCAAAAACGGAACATCATTTATGGTAAATAATATAGCAGAATTAATGTCATCAATTGGAGTAAATACAGCTATTTTAGATACAACTAAAAATAGAAATTCATATTATATTTATACAAAAAACGAAGAAGAATTAAGAATGACAGCAGCAAAAAGTATAACAGGCTTGACACAAGGAATTACAAATGGAATAGTAGTTAACAAAAATTTAACAGTTTATACTTCTTTACCAGATGAAAATGAAGACATATACCAAGTTGATGAAATATTAGAAACATTATTAAAAACATATTCTTTAATATTAATAGATACAGATTTTGATTCACCATTAGGATATTTTAAACAATCACAGGAAACATATTTAGTACAAACATATGATATATTAACAATACAACCGCTGACTGCATTTTTACGTGAATTAAAAGCTAAAAATATTTTAGATGAAAAAAAGTTAAGAATAATTCTAAATAAAACAGTAAAAATAAGAGGAGTTTCTGATAAAACAATTATAGGAGGAATGGCATATTATAATGATCCTGCAATGTCATTCATGACAGAGCTATTTGATAGAAGTACAATAAAATATGTATCTATTCCATTAGATGAAGAAGTATATGTTCAATATTTACAAAGTATAATAGAATGCAATATTACTTTAAAAGGATATTCTAAAGTATTTATGCAAACCTTAAAAGAACTTGGAAATATGATATATCCAGTAGTAAATAATAGAAAAATAGCATATCAACCACCATCAGTAAATAATGCAACTAATAATGTTTTTTCACCAAACATGAATAATACTTTAGATCAAATGAAAAGAAGATATTAATAAAAATAAAACCTGAGGAGGTAAAATAGTCGTGATAATAGCAGTAGTAGTAATATTAGTTTTAATTGTAATTGGACTAATAATATATAACGTAACAATACACAAAAAAATACAAAAATTTAAAAACATGAATCAAAAAATAACAAATTTGTATGTTGTACAGGACTTTATGAATGCAATTGGAGAAACTTCTACGGTAGACCAAAAAATAAAGAAAATTAATGATATTTTAATCGAAAGATATGAAATAAAATATTCTACTATTGTTGTATTTGATGGAGCAGAATATCAAATAAAAGCATCAAACGTAGATCAAAAACACTGGGAAGCTATGAAAAACTTACAAGATGTTGATATGTTCAAAGACAGTATAGAAACGGCAACTCCTAAATATGTTACTGTAAACAATGAAAATGAAAGGTTACCATATCAAGAAATGGAATTTGGAAGAGCAAAATCTGCAATATTTTTCCCATTATACATAGATAATGTTTATATTGGATATTGGATTATAGAAAGTGGGACTCCACATGATTTTGATAATGTAGATACAACAGTTTTAGAAGTTATAAAAGAAAACATAGTATCTGTATTAAAAACTGTAGTTCATCAAAAAACCTTAGAATCAATAGTAAGAAAAGATTTATTTACAGGATTATATTCAGAAGAATATTTATATGGAGAAGGAAAGAAAATAATAGATCAGTATACAATTTCTACAATATGTATGTATAAAATAATCAATATTCAAGAAATAAACAAAAAATATTGTAGAGAACTTGGAAATAAAGTAATAACTGAAATAAGTCGTTATGTACAAGAAAATTTATCAGATGAATATGTATTTGTTAGATATATGGGACCAAAGTTTGTAATTGCATTTTCAGGAGTAGAATCAGATAGTGTAGTAGACTTCTTAAATGAAATAAAAGATAAGATAGAAACAATGAAAATACAATTAACAGAACAAGAAATTGAAGAACTAAATTTAAATACAAACTTAAAAGAAAAGAAAACACAGCAAAATGCAGAATTTGCTACACCCAAAATTAATATTGCAATATCTTCATACTATAAAGGAACAGCATTAGAAGAGGTATTAAAAAGATTAGAAGAATACCTTGATAATGCACCAGCAAATGAAAGTGATATTACAAATATTTAATTAATTAAATATTCAACTAAAGGACACAAAAATAGCAAAATTAATAAGTAATATAAGAAAAAAGGAGGAAAACAAGATGGAATTTGATAAAACAATGAGCTTTAAAGTTGAAAGAGAAGAAAATACTAAATCTAAAGAAGTATTGAAAGAAGTATATGAAGCATTAGCTGAAAAAGGCTACAATCCAATCAATCAAATAGTTGGGTATATATTATCAGGAGATCCAACATATATAACAAGCTATAATGATGCTAGAAACAAAATAAGAACAATTGAAAGAGATGAACTTTTAGAAAAAATGGTAAAAAATTATATAGGATTAGAAGATTAATATGAGAACTTTAGGAATAGATTATGGAGAAGCTAGAGTTGGAATTGCTATAACAGATGCTTTAAATATAACGGCACAGGGATTAGAAACAATACAAAGAAAAGGCTCAGATAAAATTGTTTTGAAAAGACTAGACGAGATTTTAGAAAAATACAATAATGAAGTAGAGACAATCGTAGTAGGAATGCCATTACATATGAATGGAAATATTTCTGAAAGAGCCAAGGCAACTCAAGACTTTGTACATAAATTAAAATGCAAATATAATAAAATAAAAATTGATACAATTGATGAAAGATTAACAACAGTTGAGGCACATAAAACTATGAATTTTTTAGATGTGGACAAGCATAAAAAAAAGGATTTGGTAGATACTATTTCTGCAGTTTATATTTTGGAAACATACATAAATAAAAAATAATAATATCTAGCTTGAATGAAATTATTTTAAAAATTAATAAATTAAGTTATTATAATTTAAATGAATAAATAAAAAATTGAAAGGAGAATTAAGTATGGAAGAAAATTTTGATGGAGAGGAATTAGACAATATAATAATATTAAATGATGAAGATGGAAATGAAGTTAAATTTGAATTTTTAGATTTAATAGAATTAGATAATGAAGAATATGTTGTATTATTACCTGTTACAGAAGAAGGAGAGGAAGAAGAAGGAGAAGTAGTAATACTAAAAGTAGAAGATACTGATGAGGAATCAGATGAAGAAACTTATGTAAGTATTGAAGATGAAGAAACTTTAAATAAAGTATTTGAAATATTTAAAGAAAAATTTAAAGATGACTTTGACTTTGTAGATTAAGCCAATTAGATTTAAAGACAGAAGGATAAGATGAAATAAGAGGTGGATAACAAATGAAAAATTTTTCAACAATTTTATTGGTTATGTTTGTTGCAATGTTTTGGATATTTAGATTAATCGTTGCATTTATGCACGAAATAGGCCAAGACTTAGGAGGAATAGCACCGTTTAATCAACAAATGGAAATAATTTTATTATTTGTAGTTTTACTTTGTATGATATTAATAGTAAAAAGAAAAATAGTTGGAGCTCTAATATATTTAGTAGCATATGGATTATATTTTGGTACAAATTTAATGTCAGGAGTAACAACTCTACTTAATCAGGGAGAAAGCGTAATAGATATAACACTATATACTAATATGTTTATATCTTTATTAGGAGTAGCTTTACCAATAGCAGTATTATTAGACTTATTATTAGATAAAAATAGAAAAGCACACCCAAAAGATAAGAAAACAGACTGGTTTTATAAAAATGAAAAATTTGATAGAAAACTTGATGAAAGGGCAGATAAGAATAATTATAGAACATTGTAATGTCGCATTTGGGACGTTTCTCATGCGACATTGTCCAAATGGGACGTTTCCGTTTGGGCATTTTTGTCCTTTTGGGGGGCACATTATTAATACGATGTTTCAAATATTAAACCAAAACAAGGAAGTGAAAATATGTCAAAAAATGAACTAAATGAAAACAGTAGTAAAACTAATATTAATTGGTATCCAGGTCATATGGCAAAAACCAGAAGACAAATAACAGAAGATTTAAAACTAGTAGACATAGTGATTGAATTGTTAGATGCCCGTATACCTATATCAAGCCAAAATCCTGATATAGCGCAAATAACAAAAAACAAGAAAAAATTAATAGTATTAAATAAATGTGATTTAGCAAATGAGTATCAAAATAAGAAATGGGTAGAATATTTTGAAAAAAGAGGAACACCAGCAGTATTAACAGATTCTAATTCAGGAAAAGGAATACAAGACTGTATAAAAAAAGTTGAGCAAATAATGAGTGAAGAATTAAAGGTACAAGCTGAAAAAGGAAGAATTGGTAGAAAAATAAGAGCAATGATATTAGGAATACCAAATGTAGGAAAATCATCATTTATAAATCGAATATCTAAAAGAGTTACAGCAGGAGTAGAAAATAAGCCAGGTGTAACAAAACAAAAACAATGGATTAGAATTAATGAAAATATTGAGTTATTAGACACACCAGGAGTATTATGGCCAAAATTTGAAAGTGAAGAAGTTGCACTCCATTTGGCATTTACAGGCACAATTAAAGAAGATGTTTTACAAAGAACAGAAATAGCATATCAATTAACAAAGTTTTTATTAGAAAATGAAAGAAAATTGTTATGTGAAAGATATAAATTAAACGAAAAAAATATTGAACAAATATTAAGTCAAGAACAAGCAGAAAATATCAATATATATGAAGTAATGTTAGAAATAGGAAAAAAACGTGGTTGTATAATTTCAGGTGGAAATATTGATGATGAAAAAACGGCTAAAATATTATTAGATGAATTTAAGAATGGCAAATTAGGAAGAATTACAATTGAGAAAAGGGATTAGGGGACGGTCCTAAAAATCCCTAAAAGCAGGGATTTAGGGACGGACCTTTATGTATGAATTAAATAAAAAATAGAAAAATGAAGGTATAAAAAATGGAAGAATTATTTGAAATAAAAAGAACACCAGAGGAAGTAAATTTGTTATCACCACTAACTTGGGCATATGTGGGAGATTGTGTATATGAATTATATATTAGGACAAAATTAGTTAATGAAACAAATTTAAAACCTCATAAATTACATATAGAAGCAATAAAATATGTCAAAGCAAAATCTCAAGCTGAGTTATTGCAAAAAATATATGATGAACTAACTGATGAAGAAAAAGATATAGTCAGAAGAGGAAGAAATGCGGAAAATCATCATTTGCCTAAGAATTCTAATGTTCAAGAATATATGCATGCAACAGCTTTTGAAGCACTTGTTGGATATTTATATTTAACAAATCAGAATAAAAGAATAAAAGAAATTCTAAAACGGTTGACGAATATCAAAAAAAATGATATAAATAGAAGGTGTCAACAAGGCCCGTTGGTCAAGCGGTTAAGACGCCACCCTCTCAAGGTGGAATCATGGGTTCGATTCCCGTACGGGTCACCAA
>CALXFF010000032.1 GCA_944387525.1 uncultured Clostridia bacterium
ATTTCAAAGATTTCTGGCCAAGATTAGGACTATCAAGGGAAGAATTCTTAAAACTAGGAATGAAACCAGGACCAGACCTAGAAGAAGGATTCAATATGGGAATATTAGCATTAAAAATAGCTGGAAAGAAAAATGGAGTAAGTAAATTACATGGAGCTGTTTCAAGAGAACTATTTAGCGAAGTATGGCCAAACATTGCAGCAAATGAATCTCCAATTGGATATGTAACAAATGGAATTCATACATGTTCATGGCTTGCACCAAGAATGAAAGAATTATACAACAAATATTTAATTCCATATTGGCAAGATAATATTCATCAAAATCATGTGTGGGAAAAAATCAGAAACATTCCAGATGAAAAGTTATGGAGTGTACATGTTGACCAAAAGAAAAAATTAATAAAACTTGTAAAAGAAAGCACATTAGAAAGATTAAGACGTTGTGGATATGGATATGAAGAAATAAATGAAATTATTTCAAAACTAAATCCAGAAGCTTTAACAATAGGATTTGCAAGAAGATTTGCGACATACAAAAGAGCAACATTAATATTTAAAGATTTAGAAAGAATCACACAAATATTAAATAATAGTGAAAGACCTGTACAAATAATATTTGCAGGAAAAGCACATCCAGCAGATAAAGAAGGACAAGATTTAATAAAATATATACATGAAATATCAATGATGCCACAATTTAAAGGAAAAATCTTCTTACTAGAAAACTATAACATAGAAATTTCAAGATATTTAATAAGTGGAGTAGATGTATGGTTAAATAATCCAAGAAGACCAATGGAAGCATCAGGAACATCAGGACAAAAAGCATCAGTAAATGGAGTAATAAACTTCAGTGTACTAGATGGATGGTGGGCAGAAGGATACACACAAACTAATGGATGGACAATTGGAACAAATGCAGAATATGATTCATACGAAGCACAAGATGTAGCAGATAGCCAAAGTATGTATCATACATTAGAAGAAAAAATAATACCAACATATTATGAAAAAGATAAAAATGGAATATCTAAAAAATGGTTAGAGATAATGAAAAATTCAATAATAACAACAGGAGGAAAATATAGCACATCAAGAATGTTGGTAGATTATACAAACCAATACTATATACCACTATGCAATCTGACTAAAAAATATTACGAAAATATGGATAATGTAGCAGAATTTAATTCATGGAAAAAAGATTTATATATTAATTGGAAAGATATAAAGATTACACAAGTAAATAACTTAGACAATATAACAATTGATGCTGGAAATAACATAGATGTAAGTTGTGAAGTAGAATTACCAAATATAGATGTAGAAAATGTAACAGTAGAAGTGTATTATGGAAAAATCTTAGAAAATGGAATAGTAGAAGATGTATCTATAATACCTATGAAATTAGCAGAACAAGACGACGAAAAGAAAAAATATTATTTCACAGCAAAAATTGAATTAACAACAGGTGGAAATTATGGTTATACATTCCGTGTAATGCCAAAACATGAAATGCTACTAGAACCAGCAAACTTAGACTTAGTAAAATGGATAACAAAATAGAGGGATTAGGGGACGGTCCTAAAAATCCCTAAAAACAGGGATTTAGGGACGGACCTTAAATCCTTTTTTCTAAGTTTAATAATAGATTTTTTTGATGCTAGAGTCTCGAGAAATTAATCTTGTAAAAGATTTAAGGAATAGCACCTAAAATTAATATTCCAATATTGTCATTATAAATTTCATCAAACTGAGAAATTGGAAGAGGGTTTTCTCCGATACCTGCTTCTATTGTATAACCGAGGTCGATTATATGTTTGAATAAACCAATCTTTATATCCTGCAAAGCTTGAATTATAAGGAGTTTCGGCTAATCTATAACCACTTGCTTGTGCAAATTTTTTGCCTATTTCTAAACTATTTGGTGGATTGAAATTTTGGAATTGCCAATAGATTTCTTGACCTTGGGTGTGATAAGCAATTACTAATCTAAAGTCATGCATCAATGTGAAATTGTAAATAGCTAAACTTTCAGGTTCTGTTAATGGACCATATCCAACAAAGTCACGTGGGGCAGGCTTATTAAATCCTTGAGAGTATTTTATTTCTTTGGCTTGTTCCCATCCAGCAGGAAATTGTAAATTTAGGTCCACACCATTAATATTTGCTTTCCAACCAGAGGGAAAAGGAATACTAGGAAAATTATTAGCTATTGATAGAACTTTTTCATAAGCAAAGGAGGTAGTAGGTAAACTTCCAGTAACTAAATTAATTGCATCAGGATTTACCATAGGCATAATATATATACTTGAACTATTAAATAGATTTTTAATATTATAGCCATATAAAGAGCTATTTTGAACATAAGCAATCGCATAGTCTTCAATAAACTTCATTAAAAGTGTACTTGTTATGCATTCATTTGCATGAATTCCACCTGAATAAAATACTTTATTAGGACCTTTACCAAGTTTTATCACATATATATTTTTTCTCATTACACTATTACCAACTATTTGTATATTAAGAAAAGGATAAATAGTATTTAGGCCTATTAAATTACTTCTTAATAAGTTGTAACTATAATTAACATTTGTAGGAACAATGCTCATATATATCACCTAGAATATTATATGCTATAAATAATAAAAGTGATAAGAAAAATAGTAAACTACATTAAAAGCATTGTAATATTTCTGAAATAAAAAAGTTACAAAAATGTAATATAATTAAGATTATATGACAAATAAATATAAGATATTGACTAAATAGAGAGACGATTTTATAATAAAATAGAAATGTTTGTTTAAATTAGTTGTAGAGGGGAGAAATCAATGAAAAAACATAAGAAAATGTTAAAATTTGCAAATTTATTTATTATACTTATGATAGTATTTTATTTGATAATTGGTAATTTCGCATCATATGCTTATGAATCAGAATATACTAGAGCAAATAATGTGAAAATTGAAAAAATCTCAAATCCAGATGCTGGAGAAGGAGAGGCAGACGGACTAGTAGATGGAGGAGATCGTGAAACTAGTTATGCTTGGGCAATGGCTGCTAGAGGACAATATTTATATATAGGAACGAACAGGAATATTGTTGGAAGCGTAGCTAATACTTTTGTTAGTGCGATGACTTCTGCAGGTGTAACAGAAGATATTGCTTGGGGATTAATCAATTCTATGACAAATAATGAGATTCCAAGACCTACTACACAAGATGGTGGAGAAATCTTTAAATGTGATATGTTGACAGGTGAAATAGAAAAAATCTATACAGCAGAAGCAGGTGTAGCATTTAGAATGGCGACAGAATTTGAGGGAAATTTATATTTTGCTTCATATTCATCTACTTCAGGAGCAGATAATTATATATATAAAATTGATGAAAATGATGATATGACAATTGCTTTTACATCTACAAATGGAACAAGTTTAAGAGCTTCTTGCATTTATAATAATTCTCTATTATTTGGAGGTGTAGATGCAAGAACAGAACTTGCAGAGGGTGATGAGGATTGCCAAAAATTAGCAATTGTTAAAAAAGATGCAAATGATGATACAAAATGGGATAGAATAGCAGATTACAAGGATTTTAAAGATTATGCGACAGATTCAGCAGTGTTTAGTACAGTTACAAGTCCTATATGGGATATATGTACATACGATGGTTATGTATATGCAACTATTCCAAATTCTGCTGGTATTGCAATGTTTAAAGGACATCCAGCAGAAGGTGATGAACCAGCAAATGAATATGGCTGGTATTGGACAGAAATAATCGGAAGAAAAAATGGTTTGAATAATTTGGGACTAGCTGATAGTGTAGATGGATATACAGGTGATGAAGCAGGACTAATTACAATGGCTGCAACACCTTTTACATTTAATGGAAAATTATACTTGATGAATTTTGATAATACAATTTCAGCAGAAGTGTCAGCACTTACAGGATTAGTATCAGAACTTGCTCAACAAGATGTAAAACCAAGTGACTATTTAAAAACTATGTATACAACATTACAATATCCTCAAAAATTATGGTGTTATGATGATGAGACTGGAAAATTTAATGAGGTTGAAGGATTTACAAAATATATGAAAGATAATTGTATAGAATATGTATGGCGAGCAGAAACTTATCATGATGAACTATATATAACAACAATGGATTCAGCGGTTCTTTATAATTATATAACAAATCTTAAAGGAACTTATTTTGTAGATTTAACAGAAGAAGAAATTGATGATTTAATAGGAAAAATAGATGATTTATTATCAATGATTGATACTGTTGGTAGTTCAATCGAAGGAATTTCAGAAATCAAAGATATGCTTGTAAGTCTTCAAGAAATGCTTGAAGAATATAAAACAGTAGCAGATGATAATAAATTGTTTTATGAATTCGTAATAAAATATGAAGATTTGATTAATCAAATGGAAGCATTAGGAACAGATAATAGTAATTTACTAGAAATGGCAGGAGCTGAATTTAAAGAATTATACAATAAAGTCGATTGGGAAGGTCTAAAAATGTATGCTTATATTGCCAAAACAATAGATAATGATACATGGGGATTTGACCTTTTAAAAACAGCAGATGGAGAAAATTTTGAACTTGTTACAGATAGTGGATTCGATGATAAATATAATTATGGAGGAAGATCACTTGTAGCAACAGATTATGGACTATTTGTAGGAACAGCAAATCCATTCTATGGAGCACAACTATGGAGAATAACAGATGGGACAGAAGAAAATCCAAATCCAGAAAACCCAGGAACAGAAGATCCAGATCCAGAAAATCCAGGAACAGAAGATCCAGATCCAGAAAACCCAGGAACAGAAGATCCAGATCCTGAGAATCCAGGAACGGAAGATCCAGATCCTGAAAATCCGGATGATGATAAAATACAAGATGAATGGCAAGATCAATTAAAAGATCCAGACAAATTACTAGATGATTTAAACGGACTAAATAATAACTTAGGCTTAAATAGTAATGGTCAAGCATCTACTAGTGGTAATCAACAATATTCAACACTTGCTCAAACAAAACTACCAGCTGCAGGAAATAATCATCTATTTATCGGCATAGTTATTGTAGCAATTGGAATTGTATTAATATCAGCTTATAAATTCTTGAAATATAGAGATATTGATAAATATTAAGATAAATAAAAATACTAAGTTTAAAGCTACTAATCTTAAAAGGTTGTACAACTTAGTATTTTTTTTGTTGTTGCTTTTAGGATAAAAATTATATCAAAATATTGATAAAGAATATAAAATATTGTATAATAAATATGTATCTGGGGATGTAATGGTTTCGACATATTACCAGAAATATAAATAGCAAGTAGTGGATTCTCGTTGGCCACTTAAAAAACGAGAAACTAAATATAAACGCTAATAAACAAGAAGTAGCATTAGCTGCCTAAGTTGCAGCTACGCTTTACTAAATAGCCCACATATTTAGATAAAGTGTCAATTTTGTGGGAAACGAAACTGCTTTTGCTTCAATAGCAGAGGGTAATTAAGAAGCTATATTTTATTTTAACCTGTTTATCGGTGAGAATAAAAAGAATATAAAAGATAAACTAAACTTGTAGAAGTTTATATGGAAAGTAGTATGGACAGGAGTTCGACTCTCCTCATCTCCACCAGATTTACGGAAAAATAAAAAAATCCACAAAATGCTTGACAAATAATAAAAAAATAGTATATAATATTATTCGTTACAAGAAGAAGTCAAAACTTCTCACCTTATCTAAGAGGAAAAAGGTTAGAAATTAAATATTTTAGTAAATAGCAAAATAAAATTTAAAATTATATTATAACTATTTATTATGGTATTTTGAATTTGACTTGTAACAAAAGTCAAATTTTTTTAATTTATTGGAGGTGTTTTATATAAAACAGGAATTACCAATCAACAGACAAATCAGAGCAAAAGAAGTACAACTAATTGGAGAAACAGGGGAAAAATTAGGAGTTGTATCATTTCAAGATGCTTTATCAAAAGCAGAAGACAAGAACTTAGACTTAGTGTTAGTAGCACCAAATTCTAATCCACCAGTTTGTAAAATAATGAACTATGGAAAATATAAATTTGAGCAAGCAAAAAAAGAAAAAGAAGCTAAGAAAAAACAAAAAGTTCTTGAAATAAAAGAAATAAGAGTAACTCCAAACATTGAAGAACATGATTTTGGATTCAAAGCAAAAAATGCAAGAAAATTTATTGAAGACGGAAACAAAGTTAAAATCACAGTTCGCTTTAGAGGAAGAGAAGTAAACAACTCAAAAGCGGGAGAAAACGTTTTAAATAAATTTATATCAGCGTTAGAAGATATTGCGAATGTAGAAAAAGCACCAAAATTAGAAGGTAGAAATATGTTTACAATTTTAGCTAAAAAAACAGAAAAATAATTGATAATATGAAAATATTAAGACAATTTAATCTGTTAATATAAAGTTAACGAAAGGAGCGAATAACTATGCCAAAATTAAAAACAAATAAAGCTGCTAAAAAAAGATATTCATTAACAGCTACAGGTAAAGTTAAAAGAACAAAATCAAACAGAAGACATTTACTTGCAAACAAAACAAGTAGACAAAAAAAATCTGGAAAAATTCAAAATGCTTATGCAGATAAAACATGTGAAAACACAATCAAAAAACTATTACCTTACGGTAACTAAAAAGAGGAGGGAATATAAATGGCAAGAGTAAAAACAGCAAGAACAACAAGAGCAAGACATAAAAAAGTATTAAAACAAGCAAAAGGATACTATGGTGCAAAACATTATAGATTTAGAAATGCAAACCAAGCAGTTATGAAATCTTTATCATATGCATATGTTGGAAGAAAAGACAAAAAAAGCAACTTTAGAAAATTATGGATAGCAAGAATAAATGCAGCAGCAAGAATGAACGGTATAACATATAGCAAAATGATAGCAGGATTAAAGAAAGCAAATGTTACAATTAACAGAAAAATGTTAGCTGAAATAGCTGTAACAGATCCAAAAGCATTTACAGAAATAGCCGAAATAGCTAAAAAAGCATAAATTGCTAAGGAAACTAGAAATAGACCAAACAAATATTAAATTTTTAGAAATGAAAATAAAGCTATACTATTTTATAAAACAAAATTATAAAATAAATAGCTCTATTTTTTTGTCCAAATATCAAAGAAAAAATAAAATTACTGCTTTTTCATTTTAGGTTTAGAAATAAGTGCAGCTAAATATCCAAAAAATACGGCAGCAGCAATACCACCTGCAGCAGCCTTTACACCACCAACAAAAGCACCAACTAGACCCATTTGTTGAACAGCTTCAATAGCACCTTTAGCCAAATTATAACCAAAACCAGTTAAAGGAACAGTAGCACCAGCTCCTGCAAAATCAACCAAATATTGATAAATGCCAAGCCCACCTAGAATAGCTCCAGTCGTAACAAAAATAACTAAAATCCTAGCAGGAGTTAATTTAGTTTTATCAATTAAAATTTGACCAATTACGCAAATAATTCCTGCAGTAACAAAACATTTTAGTAGTATTGTCCAATCAAAAACATTAGCCCAATTAATATCCATAATAACAAATCCTTTCTTAAATTGATAAGTAAAGGTCCGTCCCCAAATCCCTAAAATCAGGGATTTTTAGGACCGTCCCCTAATCCCGGTTAAACTTCTATGCTAATTGCATGTGCAATTCCGGGTATACTTTCTCCTTGTTGAGAAGTTGTGGAATTCATTAATGCACCAGTAGCAATCAATAGCATCTTTTTAATTTTTCTTTCTTTTAATTGTTTAAAGAAATATCCAGAAAAAACAGTACCGCAACATGCACAACCACTACCACCGCTATGAGTGTCTTGTGCGTTTTTATCAAATATTAAAACTCCGCAATCATTATAATTTGATTTAATATTATAACCTTTAGATTTTAAAATATCTATAACAATTTCTTTTCCAATATAACCTAAATCTCCACTAATAATAGCATCATAATAACTTGGATTTCTACCTGTATCCTCAAAATGAGCAATTAAAGTATCTGCAAAAGCTGGAGCCATTGCAGCACCCATGTTATTTCCGTCTTTAATACCCATATCAACAATTTTGCCAGGTGTGATATGTGTAATATATGGACCAGTTCCACTTTTTGTTAAAATAGTTGCACCAGAACCAGTAACTGTCCACTGACTTGATGGGGGTCTTTGATTACCTAATTCTAATGGAAAACGAAATTGCTTTTCTGCACTACAAAAATGACTAGATGTAGCACACAAAACATTTTCAGCAAAACTTTCAGCACAAATTGCGCCTAAAGACATAGATTCAACAAATGTTGAACAAGCACCAAATACTCCAAAAAATGGAATATTTAACTCTCTTAGGCCAAAACTTGAAGAAATACATTGGTTTAATAAGTCTCCTGCAAACATACAATCAATTTTATCACTAGGAACTCCGGATTTTGAAATAACAGTATTAACAGTTTCTTTTATAATCTTACTTTCAGCCTTTTCCCAAGTTTTTTCTCCCCAGAATTCATCATCTAAAGTTTGGTCAAAATATTTTGCAAGTGGTCCTTGAGCCTCCTTTGAACCAACAATAGATGCACATTCAAGAATTGTTGGGGGATTATCAAAACTAATAGATTGATTACCAACTTTTTTCAAAAAATCATCTCCTCTAAACAAGTGTCACATTTTGAGTATTAAATATAAGATAAATAATACCAACTAATATTGAAGCAGAAATACCAAAAACCAGTACTGGTCCTGCAACAGTAAACATTTTTCCACCTACACCCATAACATAACCTTCAGATTTATATTCCATAGCAGGTGATACAATTGAATTTGCAAAACCAGTAATAGGAATTAAAGAACCAGCACCTGCAAATTTTCCTATTTTATTAAAAAGATTTAGTCCTGTTAGAAAAGCAGAAATTCCAATTAATAAAATAGAAACAATAGTACCAGAAGTTGCGGTATCAAAACCTCTTTCTTTACAAATATTAAGAATTATTTGCCCAATACTACATATTAAACCTCCGAACCCAAAATGCATTAAAACAATTTTTTAATATAGGAGAATTGGGAGATTTTTTATCAACATACTTTTGATAAGTTTGTTTTGTTTCTAATGGATCCATAATTAATAACCTTCCTTTCATCATAAAATTGTAATTATTTTTCAACTCTTCCTTCTAAATGATTTTTTCGATTTAAATCAACAATAAAACTAATATCTAGATCAACAAAGTATTCAGAAATCTTATTACCATCAATATTAGCTCTTTGTTCAATAATTTTAACTTCAGATAAATAATCAATAGTTTTAGAAGCTTCGGCTATTGCTTTTACAATTGCATCTTTCCATGATACAGTAGAATTACCTGTAATAATTAAATGTTTTTTAATATCCACTTTAAATCATCCTTTCATTATGCCCAAAAGAGATTTTAATAAGATGTGTCTCAGAATGGACAAAAATGTCCAAACAGAAACGTCCCCAATTGGACATTCAAACTTTTAAGATTATCTTTTCCACAACTTAGAAAAAATATACAAAAAATATAGAAATTTTATACAAAAAAATATATAATAAAAATGAAAAATAAAAGGAAGGAAAAACGGGAATAATAATGATAGATAAAACAAGAGAATTAGCATTAAAAATTTTATATAAAATAGATAAAGAAAAAGCATATTCAAATATTGTCTTAAATGAGATGATACGAAAAAATAAAAAAGAATTAACTAGTAAAGATATTGGATTAATTTCAGAAATAGTATATGGAACTACAACTTGGAGGCTAACATTAGATGAAATTATAAAAAAATATTCTAAAATAAAGTTGAAAAAAATTTCAGTTTGGGTTTTAAATATTTTAAGAATGGGAATATATCAAATTGTATTTTTAGATAAAATTCCAAAATCAGCTTCTGTAAATGAAAGTGTGAATTTAGCGAAAAGATATGGACATAAATCAAGTAGTAGTTTTGTTAATGCAATCTTGAGGAAGGTTACTAAAAAAGATTATGAAGATTTTTATAAAATAGATGATGATATCCAAAGAATTTCTATTACAAATTCAATGCCTAAGTGGATTATAGAGGAATTAGCTAAAGAATTAAGCATAAAAGAAGTAGAACAAATAGCTATAAATTCAAATTTAAAACCCAAATTATCTATAAGAATAAATAATCTAAAAATGCAGAATTTTAATAAAGATATAGAGCAACAAAGTATAAGTGATGAAGTGAATGAAAAAACTACAAAAGATGAACTAATAAAAAAATTGGAAGAAAAAGATATAAAAGTAAAATCGGGTTTATTAGAAGATTTTTTAATATTAGAAAATGCAAAAAATATAGAAAATATGGAAGAATTTAAGCAAGGATTTTTTACAATACAAGACGAAACAGCAGGAATAATACCGATAATATTACAACCTGATGAAACAGATGTAATATTAGATGCTTGTAGTAGTCCTGGGGGAAAAACAACATATCTAGCAGAGATGATGAAAAACAAAGGTAAAATAGAAGCTTGGGATATTCATGAACATAGAACAAAATTAGTGGAAGTTGCTATAAATAGATTAGGGATTACAAATGTAGAGGTTAAAGTTAATGATGCAACAATTTATAGTGAAAAGTATAAAGAAAAATTTGATAAAATTTTATTAGATGTACCATGTTTAGGCATAGGGGTACTTAAGAGAAAACCAGATATTAAATGGCAAAAAAATATAAATGATTTACAAGAAATTACAAAAGTTCAAAGAAAAATATTAGAGAACTGTTCACAGTATTTGAAAAAAGGTGGAGAATTAATTTATTCGACTTGTAGTATTTTAAAAGAAGAAAATGAAGATATAGTAATTGAATTTATAAGGAATCACAAAAATTTTTCTATTGAAAAAATAGATTTAAAAGAAAATGAAATGATACGAAATAAAGAGTTTTTTGAAAAATATATAACTAATGGTTATTATATGCAAGTATACCAAAACGATGAAACTGATGGATTTTTTGTTTGTAAATTAAAAAAATGTTAAATGATAAAAGATGCGAAAAATAGACAAAAAAACAATTATTACAACAATATTACATTTACATTACATTTACATTAAACATATTGACATTTTCTTATAAAAATATAAAATAGATATGAATACAATTGTTGAAAAGATATTTTGAAAATATACAAGAAAATAATTCAAGTATTCTTTTAGGAAAAATGCAAAATATAAATATATATAAATACACAAATAAAAGAAGGAGAAAATGATGGCGAACTGTTTAGGATTATATATAGAAGAAAATTTAATTAAGTATGCTAAAGTTTCGAAAGATCACGATAATTTAAAAGTTGAATCTTTTGGTGTTAAATTTTATGACAAAATAGGACAAGCAATAAATCAAATTATAGAAGAAACATATAGTCAGAAGACACCAATAAGTATCAATCTATCAGAAGAGATGTATAATTATTTTGATATGTTTGCATTACTTTCAAAAAATGATTTGCAAAAGGCAGTAAAAACAGAATTTGAATCATTTTGTTCTGATAAGGGGTATAATCCAAATGTTTTTGAAAGTAGATATGCAGTAGTAGATTATCCAAATGATAAAGAAAAATTAAAAGTAATCCATATAGCAGAAAATAAAATAGAGTTGAACAAAAAAATACAAATGTTTGAAAACTATAAATTAATGAATATTTCTCCTATATCAATGTCAATATCAAATTTATTAAACACAGAAGAAAAGCAAAATTCATTAATAGTTAATATTGAAGATGAAACAACAGTAACTACAATAATAGATAATAAAATATTCAATATAACAAAAATAGAACAAGGGGCAAATGAATTTTTGTCAAAAATAAATCTAAAAGAAAATTCACTTTCTAAATCTTATGAAATATGTAAAAATACTACAATATATACTTCAGAAGGAAGAGAATTACAAGATGAAGAATCTAGCTATTTAGATGATATAATGACTACATTATATAGTATAGCAGGAGAAGTGAAAAGAATAATCAATACATCTTTAGAAAAAATTAACAAAGTATATATAACTGGAACAGCATCTCTAATAAATAATGTTGATTTATATTTTCAAGAATATCTAGATGATGTGAATTGTCAAATATTAAGACCATATTTTATAGAATCTACTGGTGATCTTAGTATTAAAGATTATATGGAAGTAAATTCAGCAATTTCACTTGCAATGATGGGATTAGGAGAAGGAATTCCAGGAATGAATTTTAGAAAAGCTACTTTTGCTGATAAAATTCCAGATTGGTTAAAAATAGATGTTAATCCAGAGAAAACAAAGAAAGAAAAGAAAAATTTTGGTGGATTATTAACTTGGGATTTAGGACAAAAATTAGATAGAACTGAAATAGGATTGATTAGAGTAGCATCAGCTTTGCTTTTATTAGTAATAATATATAGTTGTTTTTCAGTATTGTTAGGAAATCAAATAAGTTCTAAAGAAAGTGAAGCAGAAGAATCAATAGCTTCAACAAATCAACAGATACAATTAGCTAATAGCGATAATGAAAAAATTAAAACAAAAACAAATGAATATACAACAATGATAAACAATTTACAAGAAGCAAATGATAGATTGTCTGATAGAAATAGGACAAAAAATGCAATACCTAATTTATTAAATCAAATAATGTCAATAATACCAGCAAGCGTTCAATTAACATCAATTGAAAATACGACAGACACACATATAGTAATAAATGCTCAGTCAGACAAATATGAACAACTAGGATATTTAGTTGCAAAGATGAAAACAGATGTTGTTTTAACTAACGTTATCTCAACAGCAGGACAAAAAGATAGCAATGTTGTTACTATAAAAATAGAAGGAGATTTACCATGAAAAAATTACTAATCTTAATTTTGATTGCTCTTTTGCTTGCATTAACAGGAATAATTGTAATTAATGGAGTTGGAATTGGAAGCCTTGAAATACTTGGAATAAGAGGTATTCAAGAAAAAAGCGAAGAACTAGACGATAAGATTCAAGAAGCAGGTAAACTAGCCCAAAAAGATTTTCAACAAGCGGTAAAAGATGTGGAAGATAATAGCAAAAAATTACAAGAAACAAAAGCAGAATATGATGAAATGACTGCTATAAGTTCTGCAAGTGATGTAGAATCAGCTGCACAACTTGAAAAGTATGAAATTGAAACATTATGGGTTAAGTTAGGAAATCATGCAACAAATGAAGGTGCAACCATGAAGATGGATGTAACTCAAGGTAGCAATACAACTCAAAATACTTATAATCTAAATTTTACTGTTAATGGAAGTTATATAGCGATTACAGATTTTATATCAGACATAGAAAATGATGATACTTTAGGATTTAAAATTGAAGAATTTAAAATGATTCCATCTGGTTCAGACTCAAACTTACAAGCAACTTTTGTATGTAAAGATATAGCAATAAAAGAAATAACATCAACAACACCTGTAACTTCAACATCAGATGAGACTACAAATAATACAAATAATACAAACAATACAAATACAACTAATTCTTCAAATACAACTACTACAGCAAATAACACAACTAATACTACGAATTCAAATTCATAGTAGTAAGAGTAAGTAGATTGGTAAAAGGAGGAAAAGATGGCTAAAAATATTGTAAAAGAAATTATTATAGTATTACTTTTATGTTTGGCTATAATATTAGTTCTAGGAATTTTATTATATGAATATGCTCCTATGTCTAAAACAATACCTAATCCGGTTTCTTATACAACGCCAGAAGAGATACAACAGGAATTGGCCACATCTGCAGATGTAGATGAGAGTCAAATAATAATGACATATGAGATAGATGCAACAGATTTAAATAATTATGAAAGGATTAATGATTATCAACCAGGAAAGGCAAATCCTTTCTCATCATATGTGACAAGTGGAGAAAATACAACAACAAGTGGTTCTTCAACAGGAGGAAATAATAGCTCATCAGGAAATAGTACAAGTAGCTCTAGTAGTTCAAATACAAGTAGCAGTGGAAGTACTACAACATCTGGTGGACAATATTTCCAAGATAAAGGTACAAAATAATTTGTTATTAACGTTATATTGATTTAATCAATATAAAACTATATAAATTCAATAGTCAAAAGAAAAGGAGGGAAAAACACATGATGAAAAATCAAAAAGGTATTACTTTAATTGCACTAGTAATCACAATCATCGTTTTATTAATTTTAGCAGGAATTTCAATTGCAATGCTAACAGGAGATAATGGAATTTTAACAAATTCTACTAAAGCTAAAGCACAAAATGAATTAGGTACTGCTAAAGATCAAATTGCTCTTGCAGCAAATGAAGCTTTAACAAATTATTATTCTGGAGTTTATGCTTCAAATAATACATCAGCAGAATATAATGATGATGATGTAGCATCTGCAGTAATAAGTGGTATAAAAGCTGCTTCAATTGTAAGTTCTGTAACACCAGATTTTTCTACTTTGACTGATGGTGGAGATTCATTCACATTATCATGCAATGGTTGGAAAGTAACTGGAACAGTAAGTGCTAAAGGTGCTTTAACATGGAGTGAATTTACAAATAGCTAATAAATATTAAATTATAGTTATAGCCATACGCACACAACGTGTGTATGGCTAAATTTAAAAATAGACATTAAAAAGATAAAAAGATAGGGAAGAAAAATGAACATATTTTTATACACAATTATATTCATAATAGGAAGCTTATTTGGAAGTTTTTTTACATTAGCTGTATACAGAATTCCAAAAAAACAAGATATTATACATACCCATTCATATTGTCCTAATTGTAACCATAAATTAGGAATATTAGACTTATTTCCAATAATAAGTTATATATTTTTGGGTGGAAAATGTAGATATTGTAAAGAAAAAATAAGACCAAGATATTTTATATTAGAAATATTATCAGGAACATTATTTGTAATATTTGCATTTTTACTAGGAATAAGATTTGAAACATTATCATTAATCAAAATTATAGATTTTTCTTTTATAGCTTTATATTTAACATTTATAATATTAATTGCTGGAATAGATAAAGAAAATAGGAAAATCGAAAAAGGTGTTTCAATTTATGGGATAATAATATCTATTATGTATATGACATATCTATGCATAGTAGATCAATTTAGTATATATAGATATGTTATATATTTAGTCTTTTATATAATAATACTTGTATTAGATACAATTACATTAAAAAGATTTGCAAAAAATAGTTATTTAATAGGTTTATTATTAATGATTATCACAATGGTGATTTTTACAAATGAACTAATAGTGATTCTAGGTATCATTTTAACATTTTTAGGAATTGCGATATATTTGCTAATTACTAAATTAAAAGCTCTTAGAAAAAAACAGGTAAAATCTGATGCTCAAATTACAAAAAAAATGAGTATGGCTTTTTATCTAGGTGCAAGCAATATAATAATTTTAATATATGTACTTGTAGATACTATTATATTTAATTAAAAAATTTGACCTTTGAGGGGAAGAAGAATATGAAAATTAAAAGTGAAAAAGGTTTTACAGGAATTGATATGGCTATATCAGTTATAGTTTTATTCATATTTGTATCTTTAATAGCATTACTGATTTATAATTTTAATAGTTCGACTAAAGAAGTTGAACTGAGGTCAGAGGCAACATATTTAGCTATTGACGAAATAGAAAATATAAAGAACGAAGGATTTGAAGCAATAGAAACTATTAGGTATGATGAAGAAAATCCATATTATATAGATGAAGAAACTGAAACGACAGGTTTTTATAAAAAGGTAATTGTTCAGGATTATGCAGATTTAAATCCAGGAGATACAACAATAATTCCAAATTTGGTAAAGAAAGTAACGGTTCAAATATCATATATGTTTAAAGGAAAAACGCAAACAGTTGAACTATCAACAGTTCTATCAAAAGAGAGCTAATTGAATATTTGGAAGTTTTAATTTGAAAGGAATTTAGTATGAAATCACAAAAAGGTATTACATTAATTTCATTAACAGTATATGTAATTGTAATGGCTGTAGTTATTGGGGTTGTCGCAATAATAAGTACTTTTTTTTATAGCAATATGAGCGATTCTACTCAAGACTTAAATCCCATTACAGAATATACTAAATTTAATAGTTTTTTTACTGATGAAGTAAATCATTCTAATATTAAAGTTTTAGAATGTGGAACAACTGAGGAAGGACAAAATTATATAGTTTTTGATAATGGTGTACAATATACATTTGTTCCTGAAAACCATGGGATTTATAGAAATCAAGTAAAAATAGCTAGAGGAGTGGACAATTGTACATTCACAAAAGATACAAAAAATGGTAAGGATGTTGTAGAAGTTTTATTTGAAGCAGGAAGTAGAGTAAGAGAAATGACATATACTTTGAAAAAATAGCAAATTTTTGTAATTTCTTAATTTGTAATACAAAAACAAAAAAATATAGTATAATAAATATTGAAAGTACAAAAGAAAGGAAGGCAAAGAAGATATGGAATTAAAAAGAAAACAACCAATAGGTGTTGAACTTGTAAAAAGAGGAATTGTTACAGAAACAGATATTGAGAAAGCATTGCAATATCAAAAGGAACATCCTAATAAGAAAATAGGAGATATTTTATATATATTGAATGCCTGTGAGCCTAATAAATTAATACAAGCAATTGGTGATATTGTTGGTGAAAAAGGAATAATGTTATATCCTAAAACTATAAAAATTAAATTAACAGATTATATTTCTTTAGATATTGCAAAAGAAAATAAAGCAGTACCTTTTGACGTGGAATCTGGAAAAATAAAAATATGTTTTGCCAATAATGTTAAAAATAAAAATATAGATAACATTAGATTGATAATGCTAAATAAAGGTCTTGTAATGGAGAGTTACATTACCTTTGAAAGTGATATAGATAAAATATTAAAATCTTTAGAAGGAACAGCGAGAGAAGATTTCACAATAGAAGGAGCAAATGATACTGTTACTAATTTAGTAGATAGCATTATAAAAACTGGAATAGAAAGAAGAGCAAGTGATATTCATATTGAACCTATGTTAGATGAAGTACGAGTAAGATATAGAATAGATGGAGAACTATTCACAGCAGCAAGAATAAATAAGTCTAAACAACAACAAGTAATAGGAAGACTAAAAGCAATATCGAATATGCATCAAGAAAAACAAGAATCACAAGATGGAAGAATTTTATTATATGAAGATTATAATATTCGTGTGTCATCACAACCAAATGTATATGGAGAAAAATTTGTTTTAAGATTACTAAAGAAAAATGAAAATATTAAAAACATATTTGAATTAGGATTTCCTGCAACGGAAGATGAATTAAAAAGAAGTATTAACAAGAGAAATAGTATAACTATAATGGCTGCACCAACAGGAGAAGGTAAGACTACAACATTATATAGTATTATAGATTATTTGAACAGTCCAGAAATTAATATAACAACTATTGAAGATCCTGTAGAAATAAGGATAAGAGGCTTGAACCAAATTGAGATAGATGAAAATAAATCTTCGTTTTCAGGTTCACTTAGAACAGTTTTAAGACAAGACCCTGATGTAATATTAGTAGGAGAGATTAGAGATACAGAGACAGGAGAAATTGCTATACAGGCTGGACAAACAGGTCATTATGTATTATCAACTATTCATACTATAGATGCAGTTGAGGTAATTACAAGGTTAAGAAAATTGGGACTTTCTGATTATGATATAGCAAGTACTTTGGCAACTGCAATATCACAAAGGCTAGTAAGAAAATTATGTACGAAATGCAGAAAAGAAAGACCATTTAATGATGAAGAGAAAAAGATAATTACAAATCTTGGAGAAAAATATGGGGTGAATTTTGATTTAACTGGAAAGACATATGATGCAGTAGGATGTAAACATTGTAATAATACAGGATATTATGATAGAATTGGAATATTTGAAATATTAAATATTACAGATGAAATAAAAGAAGAAATAATGAATGGCAAATCAAGTTTAGAAATAAGAAAAAAAGCATTAGAGCAAAATTATAAACCATTAGTAATAGATGGAATCAGGAAAGTTGTTGGAGGCTTAACAACTTTAGAAGAATTGAATAAGAAATTATTATTTTATTAAAAAATAAGATTAAGAATAATCCACAAAGGAGGAAATAATTATTATGAACTTAAGTGAAATATTAGACAAAGCAATGGAAATTGATGCTTCAGATGTGCACTTGATATGTGGAAATAAACCAATGCTTAGAGTTGCAAGAGATTTAATTCCAGTAGAAGGTAGTAAAATATTAACTGAAGATGATATGTATGAAATTTATGATACTTTGGTACAAGGAAATTTGGATAAAGATGAAGTGTTTAATAAAAATAGAAAATTGGATATGTCATATATTCATAGAGATATACGTTTAAGGGTAAATATATCACTTTCAGATGATATTCCATTATGCACACTAAGATTAATAAAAAACGAATTACCAACATATGAGTCATTAGGTGTACCAGATATTGTTAGAAGAATGACATATCAACCACAGGGATTAATCTTGGTTACTGGAAAAACAAATTCTGGTAAGACAACAACGTTAAATGCATTGATAAATTATATTAATGAAAATCAAAATAAGAAGATATTAACTTTAGAAAACCCAGTTGAATATAAGCATCATTCTAAAAAATCTTTAATAGTGCAAAAAGAAGTTGGAAAAGGACGAGATATTTTGACATTTAGTGATGGTGTTAAGAACTCTTTAAGAGAGGACTGTGATATTTTAGTAATAGGAGAGATACGTGATAAAGTTACTATGGAAGCAGCAATTGAAATGGCAGAATCAGGACACTTAGTAATAGGTACACTTCACACAAAATCATGTGCAGAAACAATAGATAGAATGATTAACTTCTATGAAGTGCGAGATCAAGCGAGTGTTAAATATTTATTATCTGCATTATTAAAACTAGTTGTATCTCAAAGATTATTGAAAGGAACAGATGGAAAACTAGTATTGATACCAGAAGTTATGGTAGTAGATAATGTGGTAGCAGGAATCATTAGAAAAGAAAAGCTTAGTGTATCAGAAATAGAAGATGCTATACAAAGTGCAGCAGATAAAGGAAGTATTGGATTAATAAACTCATTAGCAAAGCTATTTGTAGAGAATAAGATTACATTAGATCAGGCTAAATCTCAAATTGAAGAAAAGAATATTGAAATTTTAAATAGGACAATTATGCAACTTAAAATAAATAAAAATAAATAAGAAAAGGAGGTAAGAAAATGCCTACTTATATGTATAAGGCTGTTACAGATAAAGGTGTAGTTGTAAGAAATAAAGTAGAAATATCTAGCAGGCAAGGACTTATAAAAATGCTGAAAAATAATAATTTATTGCCTATATCTATAGAACAAATTAATTATAGGACTAAAAATGCACCTAAAAAACAGAAGAAGAATATTACAAATATTCAGGAAATCATGAAAAATGTAAATACAACACAAATAGGTGTAAAAAATAGAACCCCTACATTAAGAGAAAAAATTAATCTGTATTTTGCGAAAACAGAGAAAATAACACAAAGGGACTTAGTAGTATTTACACAGAATTTTTATTTATTAAAAAAGGCGAATTTTAATAATATTCATGCTTTGAATACTATAATAGAAAGTACAGAAAATATCTCTTTTAGAGGGATTTTAGAAGATATTTTAGCAGGATTAGAAGCTGGAGAAAACATGTATACAACAATGGAATATTATTCAAATGTTTTTCCATTTATCTATATAAATATGATTAAAGTAGGAGAACTATCAGGATCTCTTACAAATTCCTTGGAACAAGCTGTAAAATATTTAGATGATACAGAGTCATTAAATAAAAAGTTAAAAGGAATATTAATACCAAATATCATACAATTTGTACTATTAATAGTAATGTTAGTTGTAGGAACTTTAGTTGCTATACCAGCAATTCAAGGAGTATTTGATGAATTAGGAACAGATGAAACTTTACCTGCAATAACCTTATGGTTTGCTGATTTTATAAATAAAGTAATTCAATATTGGTATATTCCAACCCTAATAATTGTAGGAATAGTGGCAATAATTTTATTATATATCAATACACCAAAGGGAAAATATAATTTCCATTATTTTAAATATAAAATGCCAATATTTGGTGAATTAATATTTGCACTTGATTTTTCAAGATTTTTAAAAGCTATGTTATTGAATTTACAAAATGGAATGAGAATTCAAGATGCAATAGATGTTAGTAAGAATGTAATAAAGAATTATGTATTACTATCAATAATAGAAACGTCATTAAATAACATTTTAATTGGAGCTTCTTGGGTAGAACCTTTTGAAAAATCAGGTTTGGCTAAGCCAATGATAACTGAAATGTTGAAAATAGGTATGCAAACAGACTTAACAGAGATGATGGAAAAATTAGTTGAATATATGGAAATAGATATAGACAATATTATGACAAAGATAATGAAAGCTTTACCACAAGTAGTTTATGCAATAGTTGGAGCAGTATTAATCTTCTTCGTATTAGTTGTATTAGTACCATGTGTTCAAGTTTATATGGGTAACTTCTTATTCTCAGCATATGATGTGTAAGTAAAAAGCTAATATATTAAATATTTTAAAAGATTCTCGGCTACCTTCTAAAACTATTTCGGTCGCATTCGAATTCTTTAAAATATTTATATATTAGTTTTTTTAAAATTATTAAAAAAGTATCTTTGAGTTTTATTAAAATTTTAAGGAAAGGGAATCATATAAGATAAATGAAAGTTGGAATAGATTTAGGTGGAAGTCACATTGCAATAGGAGTTGTAGATAATAAGGGAAAAATTATAGAGAAGTTTGAAAAAAGAATTTTAAGCCAGGAGAAAAAATATATTGAACAGACAATAGAGAATAACATTTTTGAACATGTAAAAGAATTAAGTAAAAAATATAGTATTGAAGAGATTGGAATAGCAGCACCCGGAACAATACAAAATGGAAAAATCATTAATGCATATAATCTTGGAATTGAAGGTGAATATGAGATTGTTTCAAGATTATCAAAAAAAATAAAATTACCAATAAAAATAAGAAATGATGCTAAGTGTGCAGCAATTGCAGAATATAAGTATGGGTGTTTAAAGCAATATAAAAGAAGTTTGTTCTTAACGTTAGGAACAGGAATAGGCGGAGCAGTAATAATAAATGATGAATTATTAGATACAGGTAGCTTTCCTGGTTGTGAATTTGGTCATATGATTATAGAAAAGGGAGGACTACTTTGTAGCTGTGGAAAATTTGGATGTTGGCAACAGTATGCATCAATGAAATCCTTGAAAGATAAATTAAGAAAAGCATTAGGTTGTAATGAGCAAACAGATAGTAAGCAATTACTTCAAATATTAAGAAATAACCAGAAAGAAAATAAAAATTTTTCTATAATAGATAATATAATAGAAGAATATATAGAAGATTTATGTATAGGAATATCAAATTTAATAAATATTTTTGAACCAGAAGGAATTGGAATTGGTGGAAGTTTTGTATATTTTAAAGATATATTATTAAGTAGGTTAGAAAATAAATTGTTTAGTGATAGCTTTTTATTTAATTCAAGAAAGGATATAAAAATTGAGACAGCAATACTAGAAAATGATGCAGGAATTATC
Organism: uncultured Clostridia bacterium; assembly: GCA_944387525.1. Lineage (GTDB taxonomy): Bacteria > Bacillota > Clostridia > TANB77 > CAG-508 > CAG-269. The sequence continues at coordinate 21,805 of CALXFF010000032.1, forward strand.
GGTGCGGTTTTGTAGAGAAAAATGAATTAAATAAATGGAAAATGAAAGTTTTTGATAAATTATGGAATAAAAGGGGAAAAAAATTGGAACAGAAGAATTATAAAATAACAAAAGCAAAAGATATTATACTATTTTCATTGCTAGTGATTTGGATTATTATTCCAATACTAAAAATGATAAGAGCAACATCATTAATGACAGAAATTTATGAATACAAATTTATGGAAGTAGTTGGATTAGTAGGAATATATCTTTTAGTTCTTACAATTTATAAGAAAATACTAAAAAGTGATAATAAAAAACAACTAGTGAAAGATTTATTACCACTTATATTTTTTATAGGATATTTAATTTGGACATTATTTGCATGTATTTTTGCAAACAATACACAAAATGCTTTTTATGGAGATAGATATAGACAAGAAGGATTTATTACATATTTAATTTATGCAGGTTTCTTTTCATGTGCATTTTTGATTAGTTCTGATAAATTAAAAAGGTGTTTACTAAATTTATTTATATTAGTAGCAATTATAAACATATTATTAATATATATAATAAATAACAACATACAGTTGCAACAATTAATAAATTATAGAGAGATACAAGTTGGAGTGTTTTGCAATAGGAATCATTATGGCTATTATTTATTATTAGCAACAATAATATCAGATTTGTTTTTTATATTAGAAAAAAATAAATTAATGAAAGTATTTTATGGATTGGCATATATAATTTTACAATATATATTAATAATTAATAATACTTTTGGATGTTACTTAGCATTTCTAGTAACAATAATATTGTTTTTTATATATTGTATATATAGGAAAAAATATCAGGTATTATCTTTTGTTTCAATAATAGTTTTTGTATTAATGTCTATGGTTGTAACATATAATGGAAAAAATGTGGTTCTTAATAATATGCAGGATTTTTATAATGATATAGATAGTATACTTGATGTTACAAAATATAAAATAAGTAATATGGACAAAGACGTAAATGAAAGTAAGGATAATACAATTACAAGAGATCAAAACAGTGAAGATGAGATTATCGCTTCAGAAAAACAATTTGAAAGTGCAGGAAGCGGTCGAGGAAAATTGTGGAAATATGGTATAAAAATCTTTTTGAAAAATCCAATATTAGGATATGGTGCTGATAATTTAAGAGAAGAATATGAGAAATATGATATCGAACAAGATCGACCACATAACTTAATTATTCAGTTGGCAACTACCTCAGGTTTGCCAGGACTTATTTTCTATATAGCTGGAGTTGGATTAATTTTAGTTAGAGGGTTTAAAAAGATGAACGATAGTAAAATTATATGCACTGTAGTATTTTTTGCACTAATTTCATACTTGATTTCAGCTATGTTTGGAAATTCTATGTATTATACATCGCCGTATTTCTTTATATTTTTAGGAGTCTTGTATAATCAAGTAATGATAAAGCAGAATAATATAAATAATGAAAAAATATGATATTCCAAAATTTTCTTAAAAAATTTTTAAAAAATGTATTGACTTATAAAAACAATCATGGTATTATAAAAAAGTACCGAGCAACAAATGAAATAAAAAATATAAATTAGTAATAAAAAACGCACAAGAAAAATATAATAATACATAAAGATTACTAATTTTTATTTTGCACTTTTTACTAGACAAACACACTATATAATTGATAAAATTACATATTGTAAATTTAAAAAATTAGGGTAAGAAAAAATTTTTTAAAAAAATGTCGAAAAAGTGTTGACAAAGAAAAAAAGGTATAGTATAATGCAAAAAGTTCACCGGATGAGGGAACATAAAAGTACATTGAAAAATAAACAATAAAATCCTTTAGAGAATAAACCGAAGCGGTAAATTTCTTTGCAAAAAGAAAAGTACCGAACAAGTAAATTTTTTAAAAGTTTTTTAGCCAAAAAAGTAAGAAGTTTAAGAGCTTGAAAAAACTCTTCAAAAATTTTGATTAATAAAATTAATTGAGATAAAAAATAGAGAGTTTGATCCTGGCTCAGGATAAACGCTGGCGGCGCACATAAGACATGCAAGTCGAACGGACTTAACCATTAGTTTACTATTGGAGCGGTTAGTGGCGGACTGGTGAGTAACACGTAAGCAACCTGCCTATCAGAGGGGAACAACAGTTAGAAATGACTGCTAATACCGCATATGCCTTGAGTATCGCATGGTACAAAAGGGAAAGGAGCAATCCGCTGATAGATGGGCTTGCGTCTGATTAGATAGTTGGTGTGGTAACGGCATACCAAGTCGACGATCAGTAGCCGGACTGAGAGGTTGAACGGCCAC
>CALXFF010000033.1 GCA_944387525.1 uncultured Clostridia bacterium
CTTTCAAATCAATTCCATACTTCTTATAAACACTATCAACATCCAAAGTTGTAACTTTATCTTTTGGTAACTCTAATATTTCTAAAGTATTCATTACTTCTTCTTCATTTTTTCCTTCAATTTCAACATAAGTAGGAATCATTGGCCATGAATCTATGTCTATTTCTACACCATTCAAAAAATACTGCGTCCTTTTATTTTCTTGATATCCTCTACTCTTAATTCCCATGTTTTCTAATAGTTCATTTGTTTTTTCAAAATCAGAAACTTCTACTTCTAATTCTTTTGTACCATCTATTGTTGTCTTTACAACATTTTTATATGTAAGTGTTGTTTTTCTTCCATTTGTTCTTAATCTAATCCATTTACCATCTTCCTTTGGAATTATGTCGTAAACATATCTTTTTTGTTCGTTATAACCTTTAAATTCTGCACCTAATTCTTCTAATTTTTTTATTAATTTTTCTTTATCAATTTCTAGTACTCTAATTTCATATTCAGTATTCATATCTTACTCCTTATATTCCTATTAGCTAACTCATAACTTTCTAATAAGCTTTTTTCACTTTGCATTATTATAAATTAGAAAAAACAGGGATTTTAGGACCGTCCCCAAATCCCCCTAGATCCCTGTTAATCCTAAATATCATACATATTTTTAGCTGTATAATGTGTATGTAAATATTTATGAGCTACTTCGCTTCCTGGTTTTTGTAAGAATTCTTCATACATTTGCTTCATAACTGGACTTTCATGTGATTTTCTTATTACACTCTTTTCATCTATTGTATATAAAGCGTCTGCTCTTAATTTTCTAACATCAACTTCACTTCTTATCTTAGAACTCTTTATTGGTTGGCCTCCACCCATTACACATCCACCTGGGCAAGCCATTATTTCTACAAATTGATAATCTGCTTTTCCTTCTCTTATCTCATCCATTATTTTTCTTGCATTACTTAAACCACTTACTACAACTGCTTTAATTTTCTTACCAGCAATTTCTACAGTTGCTTCTTTTCTACCTTTACCACCTCTTACAGCTTCATATTCAAATTGAGGTAAGTCTTTACCTTCCAAAGTATCTGCTGCAGTTCTTAATGCTGCTTCCATAACACCACCTGTAGTTCCAAAAATAGCGCCAGCACCTGTAGCTTCTCCCATTGGCTCATCAAATACATCATCTTGTAATTGAGTAAACTCAATATTTGCTTGTTTTATCATTCTAGACAATTCTCTTGTTGTAATTACATAATCAACATCACGAAGACCATCAACTTCCATTTCTTCTCTTTGACACTCATATTTTTTAGCAATACAAGGCATAACAGAAACCATACATATTTTCTTTGGATCTACATTATATTTTTTGGCATAATATGATTTAACCATTGCTCCAAACATTTGATGTGGAGATTTACAGCTTGATAAATGTCCTAATAAATCTGGATAATTCTTTTCTGCAAACCTTACCCAGCCTGGACTACAAGATGTAATCATTGGTAAACATTCTTGTTTAGAAAAACGATCTATAAATTCATTAGCCTCTTCCATAATAGTTAAATCTGCACCTGTATTTGTATCAAAAACTCTATCAAATCCTAAACTCTTTAATGCAGAAACCATTTTCCCTGTTGCATTTGTTCCAATAGGCATATCAAACTCCTCGCCCAAAGCAACTCTAACAGCAGGAGCTGTTTGAACAACAGTATAAATATCTGGATCTTTTAAATTTCTCCAAACATCTTTAATATATTCTTTCTCCTTCAAAGCCCCTGTCGGACAAGCCTCTATACATTGACCACAAAAAGTACAGTTAACATCATTTAAACTATGATCACCAACTGTAGAAATACAAGATTCAAAGCCTCTATTAATACAATCTATAGCACCAATTTCTTGTACATTCTTACATGCGGCAACACATCTTCTACATAAAATACATTTATTAAAATCCCTCATAATCGCTGGAGATTTATCATCAACTTTATGTTCTGTCATTTCACCTTCAAATTCAACATGTTGAACATTAAATTTCATTGCTAATGCTTGTAACTCGCAATTACCATTACGACTACAAGTTAAACAATCACGATGATGATTAGATAATATTAAATCTAATATAACTCTTCTAGCTTCCATAACTGCTGGTGAATGTGTATGTACTACCATACCTTCTTCAACCTTTTGAATACATGAAGTTGCAAAACCTTTTCTTCCATCAACTTCAACTATACACATTCTGCAATCTCCAACTTCATTAATATCTTTTAAGAAACATAAAGTTGGAATATCTATATTAGCTTGTTTTGCAGCTTGCAAAATAGTTGTACCTTGCTTTACTTTAACTTCTTTATCATCAATTTTTAATGTTACTAAATTCTCTTCCATCTATATTCTCCCTTCTAACATAGGCTTTCTATATCATTTAAAACAATTATTGCACTAATTCATAATTGCTTTAAATGGGCATTTATCAACACAAGTACCACATTTAATACAAATATCTGGATCAATTTTATGTGGCTGTCTTGGCTCCCCAGAAATAGCATTAACAGGACAATTTCTCTTACAAATTCCACAACCTTTACATTTTTCTGGATCAATTTCTATATTTGCTAATGCTTTACATTGACCAGCTCTACATTTTTTATATTTAATATGTTCCATATATTCATCTCTAAAATATTTTAAAGTACTTAAAACTGGATTTGGAGCTGTTTGACCAAGTCCACAGATAGCAGATTTTTTAATATTTAATGCCAATTTTTCTAGTTTGTATAAATCATCTTCTTCTGCAGTACCTTCACACATTCTTTCTAATATTTCTAACATTCTTTTTGTACCAATTCTACAAGGTGTGCATTTACCACAACTTTCGCTAACTGTAAAGTCTAAATAGAATTTAGCAATATTAACCATACATTTAGAATCATCCATAACAATTAATCCACCTGATCCCATCATAGAACCAATGCTTGAAAGTGATTCATAATCTATTGGTGTATCCAAATGCTCTTTTGGAATACATCCTCCAGAAGGTCCTCCTGTTTGAGCTGCTTTAAATTCTCTTCCATTTGGAATTCCACCACCAATATCAAAAACAATTTCTCTTAAAGTTGTTCCCATAGGTACTTCAACTAATCCTATATTATTTACATTTCCACCTAAAGCAAAAACCTTTGTTCCTTTAGATTTTTCTGTACCTATACTTGCATACCATTTAGCACCATTTAAAATAATTCTTGTAATATTTGCATATGTTTCAACATTATTAATTAATGTTGGTTTTCCCCACAAACCTGAATTTGCTGGATATGGAGGTTTAACACGTGGTTGACCTCTTCTTCCTTCTATAGATTCTAGAAGTGCTGTTTCCTCACCACAAACAAATGCACCTGCACCTAATCTAATTTCAATATCAAAAGAAAAATCTGTTCCAAAAATATTTTTTCCAAGTAAACCATAATCTCTTGCTTGATCTATTGCAACTTGAAGTCTTTGAACAGCTATTGGATATTCTGCTCTTACATAAATATATCCTTTATCAGCTCCTACACTGTATCCTGCAATTTCCATTGCTTCTAATACACTGTGTGGATCACCTTCTAGAATACTACGATCCATAAATGCTCCTGGATCTCCTTCATCTGCATTACATACAACGTATTTTTGGTCACCTTCAGCTTGTTTTGTAAATAACCATTTCTTACCTGTTGGGAAACCAGCTCCTCCACGACCTCTTAAGCCTGATTCAGAAACTTCATTTATTACTTCATCTGGAGTCATTTTTGTTAAAACTTGCTCAAGTGCTTTATATCCATCAAAAGCTATGTACTCATCAATTTCTTCTGGATCGATAATACCACAATTTTTTAGAGCAATACGTTTTTGCTTTTTATAAAAATTAAGCTCATCTAAACGATTAACCATTGTATTATCAACATCTTTACAAAGCAATCTTTCTACAATTTCACCTTTTTCTATATGTTTTTCTATAATTTCTCTGCAATCATCTGGAGTTACCATAGCATAAAAGGTATCCTCTGGACGAATTATAACAATAGGTCCTTTGGCACATAAACCAAAGCATCCTGTTTGAATAACTCGAACATTTTGGATACCTTTTTCTTCTATAATTTTTCTAAAATTCTTTATAATTTCGGGTGATTTTGAAGATGTACAACCAGTTCCTCTACAAACTAAAATATGTTTTTCTCTTGTATCTGCTTTAATATTTACTCTTAAGTCTAATTCCTTTCTTTTTTGTTCTCTTATTTGGTGAATTTCTTCTAATGTTTTCATACTTTTCTCCTTTCGCTAAAAAATTTCTATCTTTTGCATTAATTGATTGTTTGCATAGCATACTTTTAGTTAATTGACTTTATTTATCAAATTGTTCTTTTAATTTTGATAAGTTTTTAGATAAACTAATCACTTCTATTGGTATTTCGATTAATCCATCATTTGTTGCTACATAATTTTTTATCTTTACACCTTTTAAATCCATTATGTTCTCTAATTCTTTTACTACATAATGTAATTGAACACAATGTGGTGATTTATCTACTGTTACAAATGTTAATTCTTTACACTTTTTTCTTGCTATCATTCCAGCAAGTTTAGTTATTACCATATTTAAATGTGTATCTTCTAGACATACATCATAAATATTTTCATAAATATTATTTAATTCATTATATATTTTAGGAAACATATATTCCAGGCAACTTCCAATTATTATCATTTTTTCTTCTACGTCAAAGCAGTTTGTTTTTAATAAATCTTTTTTCAAAATGTTCCTCCTTATGAAGATTAGCTATTTAGTTATTGCAAGTGTTCCAAATTAGTCTTCTTTTTTTATGTATTCATCTAATACTTCGTCTAGTTTTTTAACAGTTGCTTTACCATAAACTTCGTTATTAATAGTAAATACTGGAGCTAAACCACATGCTCCAACACATCTTGTAGCATCTATAGAAAATTTACCATCTGGAGTAGTTTGACCTTCATCTATTTTTAGTCTTTCTTTTAATCTATCTAATAAAGCTTGTGATCCTTTAACAAAGCAAGCTGTACCTAGACACACTGATATATTATATTTTCCTTTTGGTTCTAATGTAAAACGAGAATAAAATGTTATGACACCATAAATTTCTGCCATTGGAAGGTTTAAATAATTTGAAATTTCGATTTGTGATTGTTTTGGAATATAACCATATTTTTCTTGAACTTCATTTAAAATTTGAATTAAATTTGATTTGTCTTGTGAATATTTTTTTAATAATTCTTTCATTTCATTTGATATTTTTTCGTCCATACAATTTTTTTCGCTCATATTTGCCTCCGTTCTGTACTATTAGTACAAAAATTCTTTAAAATAATAATATGCTCATTGTACTTATTATATCTTTAGAATTGACATATTTTTAATATGTATCTTAGAATGTAATTTGTATATGTAGCAAATATTCTTTTAAAAATATATACGGGTTTATTATATCAAAGTACTAAAAATTATACAATAAAATTCGACAAAAAAACCATTACTATTCGTAATGGCTTTCTATTTTTATTAATTACATAGTAATAATAATTTAGCTAATCAAGGCTACTATTTCGGTTGCGCTATTAAAAATATATACTCCTAGAGAAGCAACTAATATAATAATTAGAGCTATTGTTCCAATTATTCCAGTTACAATACCTGCAATTGCTAATCCTCTTTTTTCTGATTTCATTCCTAGCCCACCAAAAATTATAGCTAATATTCCACATGGTATTGAAATAAACCATAAACATGATAAAACTATTGATAAAATGCCTAGTACTAAAGATGCTATTGCAAATCCATTTCTGTTTTTTTGCACAGGTTTATTATTACCATTTAAATTTGTATTAATTGTTTGATTATTTGTTTTATTTTCACTCATATTATCACTTCTCATTTATATTAATAGTCATAATCGTAGTCATAGTCAAAACTACTTGAATAATCATCTAAGGTATCAATAGAATCTAATGCACTATTATATATACCTAGTCCCAATAAAACTATTCCTACATATAAAACTATTGTAATAATAATACCAATAACACCTGTTACAATACCTGCAATAGACATTCCTTTCTTGCTTGATTTTCTTCCAATTATACCAAAAATTAAAGCCAAGATTCCACATATTATTGATACATACCAAATGCAACAAAGTACTATTGCTAAAATACCTAGAACTAGTGCAGCTATTGCAAATCCTTTTTTATCGTTTGTGTTATTTGAATTTACTCCATTATTATTTGTTGTTTGTTTTACCTCGCTTTCATTGTTGTTTACAATGTTTTCATTGTCTTCACTCATAAAAATTCCCTCCTATTTTTTCTTTTTGTATGATTATGTAAAAATTTATAATGAACTTATTTAATTAATTTATAGCATATTTTCGTATAATTTAATTGTTATGTATAATTAAATCATATTTCTTACTAAACCATAAATTACTAGAATTATAGCAAACATTATTGCATACCAAGCTTTAGGATAAAGCCATTTCGCTATTTTTTCTTGCTTATTTAAATTTATTATATATATTACACTTACAATTAATAAATAAAAAATTATTATAAAATATATTGGATGTAAGAAAAATGCTTCTTTAAAATTACCTGAAAATAAATTTATTACACACCTAGTTCCTCCACATGATGGACATTCTAACCCCGTTGATTGATAAAACCAACATTCTGGTGTTTTTTGAGCAATATTTGTGGTATTTACTAATATTACAATAAATATTAGTACAAGAAGTTCTGCTACAATAATTGTTATCTTTTTTCTGTTCATCTTTCCTCCATCAAATCATCATATTTAATATAACATATATATTTTTCTTTTTCTACATTTTTTTACATTTTTTTATATTATTTTTAAAATAATTTTATGTCTTAATTTTTATGCTTATATTTTTAGCTTGTAAATTAAGTATTTTGCTAATTTTTATGTTTCTCTTGTACTTATATTCTCGCCCACTAATTAAATAATTTTATGCTAATTGTAGAGTTATTTTTATAAAAAAAATATATTTTTTGATATTTTTTTATCCTTTCGACAAATTTCGGCACACTTTTTATTTTAATTTTGCTATAATTATGTTAAGTTAAATAGTGATTTTATATGCTATTAACCCCCTCCTACTTTTTATTCACAGAAGTATCAAGGTTTTATTTTTGTTTCTACCTACGGTACTTCTTTTTTTGTGCAGTATTAAATTATCTTATCGTATAAATATATGATATTTGTACATAATTTTAATGGAGGTATTTTATGAGTTCTTTTTGGCTTGATTCTATAAAAAATAAAACTAAATTTAACAAATTAGAAAATGATATATCTACTGATGTTTGTATAATAGGTGCTGGTATTTTTGGCCTTACTTGTGGTTATTATTTAACCAAACAAGGATATAATGTTGTGATTCTAGAAAAAGAAAGTGATATTGCTAGTAAAACAACTGGGCATACTACTGCAAAAATAACAAGTCAGCATAATCTTATATATAAATATTTAATTGATTCCTTAGGTGTATCTATGGCTAAAAAATATTTGTATGCAAATCAAAATGCCATAGAAAATATTGCTAAAATAATTGAAGAAGAAAAAATCGACTGCGATTTTGAAAGACAAAATAATTATATTTATACAAATAATTCGGATGAATTAGAAAAAATCAAATTAGAAAATGAAGCTGTAAATTCTCTTGGCTTTGAAAGCGAATTTATTACATCTACTCCTCTTCCATTTGGAGTATTAGGAGCTATAAAGTTCCCAAATCAGGCTGAGTTTAATCCTATAAAATATGCATATGGATTAGCCGATTGCATTACTTCGATGGTGAGTAATAGTTCAAGTAATGTTTCCTCTACTACATCCATTTTAAAAATCGCAAAAGGTACAGGCAAAATTTATACAAATACACTTGTTCAAAATATAAAAAAGGAAAACGATGAATTCATAACGTCATGTAAAGATTCAGTTGTTAATTCAAAATATGTAATCCTAGCTTCTCACTATCCTTTTATTGACCGTTTAGGATATTATTTTTTAAAGATGTATCAATCAACATCTTATGTAATTGCAATTGATATTGGAGATAAAACTTTTGATGGAATGTATATAAACTCTGAACAACCTACCTTTTCATATAGATTTGTAAATGGCCCTAATGGAAAAAGATTGTTGCTAGTTGGGCGGTGCAGATCATAAGACTGGTAGTAAAATAGATTTATCAAATTCTTACAACATCTTGGAAGATGAGGTTAGAAAATATTATCCTGACTGTAAAGTCTTATATAAATGGAATACTGAAGATTGTATTACACTTGATAAAATTCCTTATATTGGTGAGTTTTCTCATTTTATGTCTGGAATGTACATTGGCACTGGTTTTAATAAATGGGGTATGACTTCTTCTAATGTTGCTGCAAATATTATTGTAGATAAAATTTTAGGAAAAGAAAATGAATATGAAGATGTTTTTGTTTCTACTAGATTGCATCCAATTAAAAATAATGCAGAACTGGGAAATATGATAAAAGAAACAGCTAATTCACTTGTTATTAATAAGTTTAAAGTTCCTGAAAAAAATCATGATGATAAAAATGATGATAACACTCATGTTGAGAATGCTTTTGCAGATATAGAAAATGATACCGGCCATGTTTTTGAATATAATGGTGAAAAGGTTGGAATCTATAAAGATAAGGATGGAAAAATATCTGCTATAAAGCCAATTTGTACTCATCTAGGGTGTTTGCTTAGTTGGAATAATATTGATAAAACTTGGGATTGCCCTTGCCATGGTTCTAGGTTTGATTATCTTGGTCATCAGCTATACAATCCTGCAATTAAGGATTTGGATGTAGTTGAACTGGATTTATAAATAAAAAGTCGAGTTATTGCTCGACTTTTTTATGCCTTAAATATTAATATTATTTATCTTATTTTGATGCATTTGTTCCCTCTTCAAAAGCACTATTATATTTCAACATACTTTTTCTTGCTACCTTCATTGCTTTAACAGATTCTTCAGCATTCTTTATTTGTTGTTTTAATTTTTTCTTTTCTTCTTTATTTGCAACATCTAATTTTAATCTTAATTCAACTAACCCATTTTCTATTTCTTTAATCTTCTGAACATATTGTTCATACACTGTATTAGAATATTCTATATCATGCTCATCATTCAAGAAAATTTCTCTAGTTGCAACCATTAATTTTGCAGACTGTCGTATAGTATCCTTCTTTCCAGTTATCTCCATTATTCCCAATGTTCCTCCAACTCCAGTTCCTATACCAGCACCTAGAATAGCACCTCCACCAACTATTACTGCAATTCCACCAGCCATTCCTGCACCTCCAACCGCAATAGCTCCTCCACCGAGATATGCAAGACATGCACTCGTTAATGCTGCTCCACTTAATCCAGCAAATTGTGATCCCACTAAAGTTGTCGCAATTGCTGGAGCAAAAGTTCCTGCTGTAGCGATTGCAATAATTGTTATTGTAGCTGATACCGATATAGTTTTAATAGTTGTTTTCATTACTTCACTTAATTCTCTAGTTACTTTATTGTAACATTTTCTCAATCTTGAGGCATAACCATTAACACCACATATTTCTTTAAATAATTCATCTAAATATGTATCTCCCAACTTTTTATTATATCCAAAAATTGGTGACTTTAAATAGTTATATTTTTTACTAACAATTTGCTTCCCCTTACTATCTTTTTCTGTAGTCAAAGGGAAATATGGTTCAAACAACATACTTTCTAGCAAAACTAACCTAAACCATGGTTTAGTTGGTTCATTCGACATAATTTTTTTCTTTAATTCCTCCATTGTATACCAATGTAGCTTGGCGTTTTTATTTTGGACAAAAACTGAATATCCAGATTCAATATATTTCTGCCATTCTTTTAGCCATTCTTTCTTTAAAGAAATTGCTTTTTTGTTCATATTTGTCATATTAGTATTTTTAATATCATAATCCGTTTTATATGCTTGAATATTATATAAAATTTCCGTCTGCTCCTCTGTTAATCCAAATTTATCTAAATTCATTCCTTCTCCCGCTCTTTCATACATATTATTATCTATTTTTCTAAATGTATTAGACTCAATATTTTGATACATTTTTTTTATTTTTTTAACATTATGAATTTTTAAATAATTAACTGTTTCTGAACTAATTGCAACTGCAAATCTACCAATACCAATATAATTAACTGATACCCAATATTTTCGTGTTGCAATAGCTCCTGTCAAATCGATAGTAGTAAATACTGCTGTTGCTATAGTAAGCATTCTCGTTAAAGTAGCATTTTTATAAGGTTTTATTTCTTTCCAATCTATTTTGTTAAAATCTTTCATTGCTTTTATTTTTTTATCTTTTATTTCTATTGCTAATCTACGAATAAAATAAATACTTCTTACTAAACATTCATTTACTATGGCTGGTATCGCTTGTTTTCCAAGCTCAATTCCAATTCCAACTTCTCCCCTAAAATCCATTTTCACAATTGAATCTTTAATAATTTTCCCATTTTTATCATATTCAGCAAATAATGTTCCGTTAAACAACTTTGAAAGAAAAACAGAAATTGAATCATCTTCAATTTTTATATTTTTAAAAATAGGTAGTGTAGACATTTCTTTTGCAAGTGACAAAATAGGTCCAGGGATTCCTGTGCCTCCACCTAAATTTGCTGTATTGCTTGAACCTGCCATATCACTTATAAGATGGAAAAACCAAATTATAGTACCTTTTACAAATTTATCTATAACATCTTTTCCTATAAAAATCTTACTTTTTGCTTGAACTGGAACTATAATAAAATTTCCATTCACATCTGTTCCATATGATTTTTCTGTAAATTGTGTAAGTAAAGAAAAAATAAGTCCTACAATTGTTGGATGATGTGCAAAATCTCTTAAGTGATGTTGTAATCCTCCACCAAAATCAGCTGTATTCCCATCAGCTGGTATATGATAATTCTGCTCTAAAAAAGCTACACATGATTTGATATCATTATCTTTACATCCTGACATTTTTGATATCTTGATTACAAAATTTTGGATTTTTTCATCTGCAATTTTTTTGCTAGATACAATATCAATTTCTCCGCACCAAAGAATATCTATCATTCCAGATAAAATTCCAGATGCAATAGCTAATAAATAATCTAATTTATCAGCATGACTTGAAAGCATTTTCATCTTATTATCTAAATCATAAATTATCTCATCTAAATTATAGTTATGGTTTTCTTCTATATTTGAAAGTAGTTTTACTTCTATATCTTTATTTGACATTTTATTTTCTCCTTAATATAACTTTTAATTATTCTAAATTAGATAATGCTGTTATTATTTTTTCTTCTAATGCTTTTTGTTGAGAAGCACCAAGTAAATTAGAGGTTCTAATTAAAACAGTTCCTACAACTTTATGAGAACCTGAAGCAAAAATCCCACCATCAAATGCAGCTAAATAAGTTTCTCTCTTTTTTGCATCCTCTTCGTTAGCATAAACTTCTATAGATCCACCTGCATCTGTTCCTTTATCTATAAGATCTGTTCCGTATGCTTCATTTTGATCAACATTTTTACTTTCAAAATATACAGTAGATGTATATCCACCTTCTTTATTCAAGTTTCCATTTGGATCATTATCTTCTGTAACTGCTCTTGCATCTACAATTTCATCGACTGTTTTTAATCTTTGTAATACAAATTCCTCACTAGGATTTGTAAGTTGCTTATATTGTTTTATGCTTGTATCATATGCTATATAGGTATCATTTAATTCTTTTAATATATCTGTATAATCTGGTGGTGTACTTAATTCCTCCGTCCTTTTAATAATTTCATCCGTTTTCTTTGGCATTTCGTTTACTACAAGTTTATCTGCTCCTGCTCTTTTAGTTACATCTTTTGCTTTTTCTATTACACTTTCATCTATTACTTTTTCATTTGAATCAATTAATTGTTCAACTTTCTCTATATTTTCGTCCAACTCTTTATTTTTCTCATTTATTACAGCAACTACTGCATCATAATTTTTTACTGCCTCATTATAAGGTTTCCAAATCTTTATATAACCTAAAATTCCTCCAATTATTGCTAATATAACTAATACAACAATAATTATAATTAATATTTTTTTGTTTTTCATTTGAATCATACTCCTTTTCCCTTTTTTTTCATTTTTTAATTAATTTTTCTAAATCTAATTTTAAATTCTTTGCATTCCTTCCTTTCTTTTTAATAATTTATTTGTTGCTGTATTACCATGTTGAAATATTTATTAAATTAATTCAACTAGATTATATCAAATATTGACATTTTTTTACACTTTTATTTAGAAATATTCTAAAATCCTATAGCTCTTTTTCTTTTTTCCCCTTGTTTTCTACTTTGTATTTCAAATAATGTATTTTGAACATCCTTTTTATTAATAACATTAATATTTTTAGCATTTGTTCTAATTACTCTATCAGCTTGCTCGAACTTTAGCTTTTCAAAAACATTTCTAACATATCTACCATTTCCGAAGCTTTCCTCATATCTTGCTTTATCAAAATGTTGTAATAAAAGTTCTGTACATCCGCTAGCTAATTTGTATTTTTCCTTTTTACATAGGCCATCGAATATTTCTAACAATTCTTTAGATGTATAGTCTGGGAAATTAATAGTGAACTGTATTCTACTTTCGAAACCTGGATTTTGTTTGATTAATTCTTTCATTTCCTCTGTATACCCAGCTAATATAATGCATATTTCATTTCTATGATCTTCCATTTCCTTTATCAAAGTAGCTATTGCTTCATCCTCAAAACCACCCCTTGTTCTAGAAATTAAACTATATGCTTCATCTATAAATAATACACCCCCAATGGATTTTTCTACTGTTTCATGTACTGTTTTAGCTGTCCAACCAACATATTTTGCTATTAAGTCCCTTCCATGTATTTCTACAAAATCTCCATTACCCGGTAATATTTTTTCTTCTTCGAATAATTTACCTATAACTCTTGCTACACTTGTCTTTCCTGTACCTGGATTTCCAGTAAAGCACATATGCAATGTAGGCATTTTCCCTCTAGCCTTATTAAGTTTAACATAGTTTAATATCTTTCCTACTTCATTTTTTATTCCATCAAGACCAATAAGTTCTTCTAAATCATCTTTTGCAGTTTGTTTTTTACTTTTCCTAGTTCTTTTCCTAACAGGTTGTGTACTTGAATTCCCATTCTTCTTTTTTAACATTTCAATATTTACACAGTCAATTTCGTTTGCTTTACACTCTACAATTAATTGTAAAATATTGTTTTTTAATTTCCAAAATGGTTGATCTGCAAAATCTTGCAAATCTTGCCTTTTATACTTTATTTTATTTTTATCTAGTAAATCTCTACAATACATTAATTTATCATCTAAAGAAATTTTTTCTATTGTCATTCTCCAACTTGCAACATTTCCTAATTCAGCATCTATTTCCCCTTCGCGATAATTGGTATCTTCAAATATAAATATTTTATCAGGATATTTTTTTATCATATTTTTTATATTAGTAAGCTGAATTTCATAATTAATATAAATCATTCTACTTTTACTTACTACTATAATACTACTTTTCTCATCTAACTCTACTTCAAATGGACTTTGGAAACGTTGATTTTTCTTCACATTCTTTGGTTCCTCCAAATAATAAATATTATCGTTTGGTATTATTTTATTTTTTACAAATAATTTAGCACATACTTTTAAGTAGGAATTTAGCAAATTATATGAAGAATTATTTCTAATAATTATATTATAATTTCCAAATTGCATCTCGTTATCTTGTCTTAATTTAGAATATAAAACCATATTTCTTAATACTTCTTTATTCTGTATAACTCCAAATAAATTATCTAATTCATCAATTATTTTTTCATCTTCTGCATCTAAACTGTATTCTTTTAACATAAAAATTCCTCCTTATTACATCTTATATAATTATAATTTGTAATAAAAAGGCTTTCAATCTAACTGGTCATACATTGTATGTTTGCTATCTTTTAGTATGATTTATTCTATAAATATCTCCGTCTGTCATTCCTGCAAATTTTAAACCTTCATCAGTATAAAATTGTGGTATATCACTTTTAAATTCTGCTTTAAACATATCATAACTATGAATAAATAATTCTAAACTAATTTCTCCCTTTATAAAACTACTAATATCTTTTAAAATCCTATATTTCCCTGTTAATTCTCCATTATAATATTCAAATGAGTCATAATCCCATTGATGGTCTACAACAAATTCTGTAGTATCATCATTTACAAAATAATATCCATATCCAATCATATCAGAAGAATCATAATTTCCTTTTGCTAAAAATTCATTCATGCCATCCCTCCAAGTACATAAATAATCTAAAACAAATATATCGTTATTTGCTCCATATAAGTTTATCATTGTACTATTAGATATTAGAATATCTCCTTTTTTAAATGGTGTAGGAATATTTATAAATATTTGATCAATATCTAAAAAATTATTTCCTTCTTCAACTAGATTATTTAGTATTATCTTTTGATCTTTTATTATATATTCTGCATGAATGTTTTTTCTTCTTTTTTCAAAATATTTTTTTGTTATTGTAAATGATATTGTGTCATCAAATTCCTTTATATATGACTGGATATCATTTAATGCTTCATTAAATGTCTTAAAAGTTTGATCTAAATTATATTCTCTTCTTTTGGTAGATTTATTATATTCCACCCATGCACATATACTATTTCCTTCATTCAGAGTCAATGCCTTTTCCAATTTTTTTAATCTTTGAATCTCATTTTTAATTAATGTCTTAACACTATCATAATGTTTACAATTGATTCTCTCTATAACTTCCATGTCCGGATAATTCTTTATTAGTTCTTCATATTTAGCTATTTTAGCATTAACACTAATTTTTTTATTTCTAAATACTAATACAGCTAATTCTTCTGTATTAAACTTATATTCTATACTCCTACAATAATTTGCAATAGCATTTGAATTTATAAGGCTATAATCATCCTTTAATTCTTCTTTTTTATCATTTAGCATTTTTATCTCCTTTTTCATTATCTAGAACAACTACGTTTCCAAACTTGCAATATTCAGGTAGCCAAGCTATTTTGACATTACTAATTTTCCCACCATTATTTTTTGCTACAATTATTTCTGTAATATTACTTTTATTTTCTTTGTTGTAATAAGAATCTCTATATAGAAATAAAATTTTATTAGAATATGTATTAATTCCATATTTAGAATCTGTAAAATCCGCAATCATAGGTCTCTTGTCATCCCTATTTTCACAATTTCTTGATAATTGACTTGTTATAATGACTGGAACATCTAGTTCTTTTGCTAAAACTTTCAATTTTCTTAAAATTTCTGTTATTTCATCATCTCTACTTAGTAGCTTTTTCTTATCAAATTGTATCAGCTGAAGATAATCAATTATAATCACCTCAATGTCTTTTTCTTCCTTTATTTTTCTTGATTTTAAGCAAATATCATTTATTGAAAATTGTGCATCACTTTCTATATAAATTGGAGCATTTTTTAATAATTTTTCTCCATATTCAATTCTATTTCTATCTGCATCCAAAAGACTATTTTTTTCTAATTTTTCTTTTTCTACCATCGAATTACTTATAATTAATTTTTCCTCGATACTTTTTTTGCTATTCTCTAAACTAAAAAATAAAACTCCTTTCTTTTCTTTTAAAGAAATATAGTTTGATATATTTAGTGCAAATGTTGTTTTACCCATGGCTGGTCTAGAAGCAATTACAATTAACTCACCTTTTTTAATTTCAATTACTTCATCCAAATTCTTAAATCCTGTTTTCATTTTACTTTTTCCTCTCTATATAGTTTTATACTTTTCATAATATCTTTTTTATCTCTTCAATTTGTTCAACAGATAATGAAGTAATTTCGTTTTTATCATATCCTGTTATAATAAAAGTTGAATATATTTCTATATTATTTATTGTTCTATTTCTTTTTAATTCTTTATTTAATGTTGCATCCTTACTGTAAATTAAATATAAATTATCTGATAATTTCATTTTTTGATATGGATAATATACCAAACCATATAAATCATAGTTTATATTATTAATTATCTTTATATATGGTTTTTTATCTGGCTCCACGATTATAGTTTTAATATTTTTCATTCTAATATCAGTCCTTTCTAAAGTACGAACTTGTTTGAAAAAGTACAATATACTTGATTTTCAAACAAAAAAATACTTCTTAATTAATATAATTTATATTATACTAATTAAAAAGTATCTTTCAATATTACTGGTCACATAATGTGCATTTATAATTTATTATATCTATCGTAAGCCTTTTTGGCAATTTCTCGCATTTCTTCTCGTAGATGCGTTGGTGTTACTACTTCAACTAAATCGATATTTCGCATTGCCCACATTTTAAATCCCATATCATTTGTATCTACAATTAATTTAAAATGCTCGTTATCGTTTTGTATTTTTTCAATTGTAACATTTTTTCCAAAGGTTTCAAATATTGTGTCTAAAAGCCATATATGGCATATTGCTTTTATTTCGACTTTTTTACCTCCAAACATTTCTGTTGAAGATTCTGCAAATTCTTTAATTTCGCTTTTACTTTTCTTAATTTTAATTTTTTCCTTTAGGATTTGTATATTTCTTATCCTATCTAATCTATAATTGTAAAATTTCTGTTGACCTTCTTTTATTGCAATCAAATAAAATTCCTGCTTATTATATATGATAGCATAAGGAGACACTATTGGCGTACTTACAATTTTCTTTTCTAATTTATTAGTTATTGCATATTTCCAATATTCGAATTTAATTTTTTTATTATGGTATATGCTATCTGAAATATCTTCGATATTTTTTAAAACTTCTGCATTCTCTGTTTTGTTATTAACAGAATATACTTGATAATCTTTTAATTTTTCATTTTCATAAATTGTTTGCATTTTCTTGCATTTTCTTATTATTTCTTTGGCTATACTTGGAACTATATAACTTGCATAACTAAAATTATCTATAATTGCTCGTATTTCTCCTGGTTCAAAATCTGTTTCTGGATCACGATTCATATAATATCCTTTTCCATTTTCATCTCGTGTACTTATATCATAATCTAATTTATATTTTAAAAGATTTATATTTCTTCTTATTGTTCTTGGATCAATTTCGACATTATATATTTCTTTAACTTTTTTTTGTATTTCAGTTGCTGATAACATATGGTCACAATCACTATATTTTTTTAATATGTTTAATATGTATAATATATTTCCATTTTTTTCGTATAATTCCATAATATTACTCCATTTCTTCAATAGTAGAATCATAATAATCTTCATTGGTTATTTGTTTTCTTAACTCTTGAATCTCTTTCATTGAAATATTAAAATTCTTTAAAGGCTCACACCAACATTCCTTTGCAAAACTTAATATAGCCTCTCGTCTATTTATAATACTTTTAACTGTCCATCTACCTTTGCCATTGCATTTAATTAGAAAATTTTCAAGTTCGTTTTGACTCATATAAGGTGCTTTTGTAAAATATTTACTATTTTTTTCATCAACTGGTTTTTTCCCTTTACTTGAATTTGATGACACAGGATCAATTGTAAGATTACCTATTGAATTTAGATATTTTTTATCAAATTCACTTTTATCGGAAATATTTATAATTTGAGTTTCTTTTATAATATTTTCTTTTTGCTCTTCATTGCTCTGAGCAACAATATGTTCAATACTTAATTTTAATTTTGAATCTTTATTATTCAGATCTTGATGTGACAAAGGCGTATAAGAACATCCATCTTTATTTCTTAACCAATTTTCATATTTCCAGTAAAAATAATTTCTTTCTGAAGTTTTGTATTTATTATAAAAATCATTATCTCCTAGTTCTTCTAAAAACTTTTCATCACTTCCAAGTGATAATGTCAATTGTGCAATTTTTTTATAAAGTTTTTCAAATTGATTTACAATTGACTTAATATTTTTATCTTCTTCATTACCAAAGTCTCTTGCTAATTCATAAAATTTAGTTTGATATTTATTTGCTGTATAATGCAAAACAACTAGATTCCTAAACACAAAATTTTCACACATCCCACATAATTTCCTAAAAAATGTTTTATCTTCAGTAATATCGGTTTTATAAGCCTTTAATAATAGTGGATAAAATGATGCCATTCTTCCTAGTGCTAATAAATCTAAAAACTCTTTTTGTGGGTGTAATATAATATTTTCTAAATTTGCATAAGAAAATTCTAAATTAATTAAATATTTTTCAATATACTCACGTAATTTTTTATAATCTTCCTTTTCATTTTCTGCATCTTCATTTTCATCTATAGTAATATTTTCGTTTGCAATCAAATCTTCAATTATATTTTTTAATTCATCTATATAATGCTGATATTGCTTTCCTCCTTTATTATTCCACTGTTCATTTGCAATAAAATTATACATTAATATTGAATCTTCACTAATTTGCCTGTTTTCGATTTTTTCATAATCTCTATAAATTTTATTAAATGTATCTTCTATTTTTGACAAAAGTTGATCTGGATTTTCTTTAGTTAAGCTAACTTTATACATAAGATAACTTTTAATTTTTTCTAAGTTAGTCAAATTCTTTCCTCTATCATTAGTTGTTTCAAAGATTAATGATGCTTCTTTAATATCCTTTATAATATAAACTAAAGCTTCTGCTTTGTTAATATTTTCTATAAATTTATCTATATTTTTATTTGAGGTACTTTTCAACCAATTTTGAAATTTAATTTTAGCATTTTTTAATTTTTTTTGGGCAGGTGTTTCCTCTAAAATATCCTCATCTTTTATTATGCTAGTATCAAAAAATCCATTTTCTTGAGTTTGTAACATTAATTTATTTTGCCCCTTAAATCTTATAAATTTCTTTTCTAGATCATTCCAGTCATCGATATCATCATCATTCCATATACTATTTTCCTTATCCTGTTCTTTTCTAATTCGTATTTCTTTTAATAAGCAGTATATAAATATAACTAAAGTAGTAATTCTTTGTTGTCCATCCACAATATCAAATACATCTTCATTATTCTCATTTCCTTGTAATAGAATAGTGCCATAATAGTAATTATTTTTATGATAATCATTTTTAAAATCTTCATAGAAATCTTTTAATTGTTTATCTTCCCAAGCATAACTTCTTTGATATGAAGGTATTTTATAAAATCTTTCTTTTGAAAAAATATCAATTAATTTATTCTTTCCATTATCCAATTTACATCTCTCCTTGCAATTAAACTATATAATATTCATACTAAAATAATTTCATTAAATTTTTCCCAAATTTTAACCATTGCATAAGTATCAAGCTCACAATAGACTAAAAGTCCATGCCTTATCTTGTCTTGTTCTTCTCGTGATTTATCTTTTAAGCTTAAAAACGCTTCTTGAGCTTCTCCCCCATTATGTACTACTTGTAAATTATGATAATTAAGTTCTGGATCATCTGGATATAATGCTGGTAAAACTGCTTTTATTGATGCAGAGCCTTTCATTTCTTTACAATAATATTTTCTTTGCTTAAATGGTACTAGGAAATCTACCATATTACTATTTATTCTGTCTATATCGTCTTTTAAATCTGGATACATTTTTGCAATTTCATTATTCCTAGCTGGTTCAAAAGATTTATTATATATAATTACACTACCGTTTTCAGGCATATCTTTAATCATACTTTCAGCAAAATGTCTTATAAAATTTTTATCATCTATTTCTGCTAGAAATTCCTTATGCTCTAAAGCTGCTCCTTTTTCTCTAATTATATGTAAAGAATATTGAAAAGGAAGTTGTTGATATGGTTTAGTACCTATTATCTCTGGTATTGCTGTTTGATATGTTTCATAATCGATAAAGTATAATGGATATTTTAATGAATTTAGTAATTTTTTTATAGCTCCCTTATCTATTTTAGGTTTTAAATTATTTAATTCGAAATTTATCTGTTCCAAGTATTTTGGATTTAACTCTTCATATTGTAAATCTTCAAAAGATATTTTTCCTTGATAATATTTCTCAAATTTTTTACTTTTTTTCATTCCTCCCGCAATATCAAAAACATTAGGTTTCGGTAAATTTCTTGTGCAGTATTCCCAAAATTCACAATCATAAGGTTCTGAACACTTCATCCCTATATCTGTAACTGGTTCATTATTTTTATCATGTTCCTCCATATACTTATTTAAAGTTTCAATATTATTTTTAATTTCATTTTGTTTCGATTTCGCTATGTCTGTTATATCTTCAATATTAAATAATTTGTTTAATTCAAGATTTTCTCCTCTTATGTATTTATTATTTATGTAAACAATACAAACTTTTTTTACATTTAATCCTAGATTAGATAATACATAATATTGATAAGATGCATCATCTAAATAGATATTATGAATTTCTGTGGAACTTTTTACCTCGTATATTTCAACTCCATCTATATCATTTTTTAGTATATCTACGCTACAAAAATTATTATCATAATTAAAAGAAGCTTCTGCAACAATATTAGGTTTATTTTGTAATATTTTTTTAGTTTCTTCTACCATAATGTTTAAATTTTCATTAAATTCTATTTCTTCATATTCTCCAAATAAACCTTTTGCAAGATTTCCTACTCTAGTCCCATTTTCGAGAACAGAATCTTTTGCTGTTTGCAAAGCATATTCTGGTTTGTATTTTTTTAGCCAAAGAATTTTTTTGCATTGTACACATTGACAATATTTAGATTTAGATAAATATACTTTATTCATAGCATTCTCCCTTTTGTATTGTATAATAAAAAGCATTTTTTTAAAACTGAATTGGTCAAATAATGTCGTTTAAATTATAACATACTTTTAATTTTTTACAATAATTTTAAGCAAATAGCATATTTTTTAATATGCCATTAGTTTAAATTTAGGTTATATATCTCGAAGAGTCAATTTTACTTTCTAATTATTTGCTAATATTACATATTTTCTAATACTTAGTAAATATTTTTTGGAAATTAGATTATAAAAACTCACTAATAATTAAATTTTATTGTAAATTATTTTAACATATTAATTTATATTTTATGCCATATTGTGAAATTTTGCTTATTTTATATAATAATATCTTCAAGATATATTACCAAATAATTCGTATGCAATAACTTTTAGCTTGTTTTATTACACTTTCTAAAGTCTTAAAAAAACTTATCGATTAGCTTTTTTATATTGGCTTAATGTCTATACTAAACTAATTTTTATAGCTTTTTCCTCTATCTTCCTATATTAATTTTATTCCTACATTTTATTGAGAAATAATATCCCTTCCTTCTTTAATAGTTTTTTCCTAGTTCCAATTCATTAATTGATTTTTTAAGTAATAGAGTCTATGTAAACTGTTTTGATAGAGATGTTTCAGTAGTTGCTGGAATATGACTCGGATTTACGACCTTCGGGTTATGAGAATTTAATTGTAATTTGTGAAGAATTTTGTTAACTTGAGTTTTTATTGGTTTTAATAGGGTTATAGCAAATTGGTAAGATTATGGGAATCGTTAAAAAATGTACTTTTTTGCAATGATTGTCCCCCAATTTGTCCCCAATTTTTTGAGGCATCAAACATATGAAATTTCAATCTATTCTTTAGTTTGTTATTGCAAGTTTTTTAGTGTTTTGATGTGTAAAATTTTAAAATTTATAAAAATGGAGGTTAATATTAATGAATAATTTTAGAGAAGTTAATGATGATATTTTAAGGGGTTGGTTAAGTTTTAGAGAGGAAATGGTTTTAGGCATACTTACTAAAGAAGATAAAAAACATCTTGTTTATTTTGATGAGATTTGTGAAAGTATTTTAAATAATGTTCCTAAGCAAAATCAAAAATATGTAAAAAGTCAATTAGATAGACTTGATAAGAATTTTATGGATTATATTTGTTATTGGAATGAGAAGTATTATAGGAATGGGTTCTGTGATGGAGTAGAAATAATTATTGGGTGTATTGACAAATAGTTAAAGGCGGGGTCAATACTCTCGCCTTTTCTCCATTAATACTTAAATCCATATTTATTATATTTTCTTACATACGTATCTTCTTTTCCTTCTAAATAATTAACTACATTTTCTTTTGTTTCTTTAGTATCTAAAGCTCCTGTATTAACAATTTCACCCCTTGTTGCATTACTATTTATAACTATATATTTATCAGTATCTGAAGCTACTGCTAATGAAGAATTATGAGTTGTAAAAATAAATTGTCTATTATCTTTATAATTTCTTATTTTTTTACACATATCTTCCCATATAGACTTTAAATCAAGAGAATCTTCTGGCTGATCTATTACAACAGGCATATCTCCTTGACTCAATGCTATAATAAGCATTGCTGTACATTTTTGTCCCACTGATACTTTATTTATATCTTCATATATTCCATCTTCTATCTCTAGTTGAATTTCAGGCACATCTTCTGCCCTATATGCATAACTGATTTCCAATATCTCTTCTATTCTCATTTGTTTAATCAAGAAATCAAATAATAACTTAATTGTGTTGCCTGAAATGTCTTTTCCTTCAACTACTGCATCTACTTCTTTATTTTTATCATTTTCATCCTGTAAAACAAAATATCTTATAATTCTTTTTACAAATTCATTTGAATCAATTTTATCTACTATTTTATCTATCTCTTCATCTTTTATATATGAACCTTTTTTTATCTCTTTCAACTTTTCTTTAAATAATTGTTTATTGCTAGATTCATATAAGTCTATTTTTAATCTTCCACATGATATTTCTTCTAACTTACTACATATTTCTTTTCTTTTTTGACTATATTCCGTATAAATCTTTTCTAAGTCATTTAGAACTTTTTCTCTTGTTTCTTTAACTATCTTTATATTATCGACTTGTGTCTTCAATTTTTGTTGTTGATCAATAAATTTAGATAATTCATCAACTTTACTTTTTCTGGCTTTTTCAATATTAAAATCAATCATTTTAGATTTTAATTTTTCTTCATATGAATCTCTTGATTTTTCAAAATCTTTCTTTAAGGATTCTTCATCATTTTCAAATTCAACTTGTCCATTTAAAATTTCTTCTTTTAAATTTTCTATGCTATTGCTTAATATATTTTTTATATTTATTAATCTATCATTATTTCTTTTTAATTCTGGAAACTCTTCAACTAATTCTTTGTCTATATCATTTAATTTAAAATTAGCTATTGATTCTACTATGTTATCTTTCAACTCTAATAGCCTTTGTAAATCATTCCTTTGTAACTTGCTCATTTGTTGTGCATTCTCTTTTTTCTTATATTCAAAATATTCTGGATTCTTTAGTTCTTTTTCTATATCTTCTATATCTTTCCTTACTTTGATAATATTTTTCTCTATTAGTTTGTTATTAATAAACGCCATAATTCCACTTGCATATTGTGAATCTAACTTTTTTAATTCATTTTTTAAAGTTAATATTTTCAGCTTAAAATCTCTAAAATCAAAAAATTTATCAATAAACTCTATCTGCTTTTCTTCACTTTCTGCTGTTTTTATTATTTCGTTTTGACTTAAAAATAATACTGGAAATTCAACATTTCCTTTATCTTCATATGGATCTTTTTCATTATAATTTTTTATAATTTCTTTTTCATTTCCAAAACTGTCAACATATTTTATCTTTATTTC
>CALXFF010000034.1 GCA_944387525.1 uncultured Clostridia bacterium
ATATCGTCAAATACTGTAATAGGTAATTTGACTTTAAGTATAGATGATAGAAATTTAGCTACTTTAGATATTATAAATACTAATGATATTAAAAGAAAAGATATTCCTCATTATTTAAATTATTTCTTTTCTAATTATTCAAATATTTTAGAACAGATTTTAAATTAAAGAGCTAAATAAGTAATTATATACTTATCTAGCCCTTTTTTAATTTATTAATTATAGAACTTTAAGTCTGTAAATTTGTATTACATTAGGAAACTTATTTAACATTTTCTTTAATGTAATCAACTACATCTCCTACTGTAACAACTTTTTCTGCATCACTATCTGGAATTTCAATATCAAATTCTTCTTCTAAAGCCATTACTAATTCAACTATATCTAATGAATCAGCACCTAAATCATCAATAAAAGAAGCTTCCATTGTTACTGCTGTATCTGCTACTCCTAATTGTTCTACAATAATTCCTTTTACTTTTTCTAAAATTTCTTCTGAACTCATACCTCCGAGTTCACCTCCTCTCAAGTTTGTAATGCTCAATTCATAGTTCATTTATATTATATGTTTTCCCATTTGTCAAGTAAATTATTAAAATATTTTTATTTTGTACTACCAAGTCAATAAAAATATTTATATATAAGCATTTTACAATTGTATTTTATGAATTTTTTTCTTTTTGTTTGTCAAATTCTTCTATCATTTTATCAACGGCTTTATTTTCAACAAATTTTTCAGCCTGAATAATGGTATATTCAAATAATAAAGCATCACTACTACCATGTGCCTTTACAACAGGTTTTTTTACTCCTAAAAACAAAGCTCCACCATATGATTTATAATCCATCTTTTTAGAAAACCTCTTTATTGCTGGTAAAGAAGGTATAGCAGCAATTTTTGTTAATAAACTACTAGTTAAACTTTCTGTTAATGTCTTCTTAACAAATTTTCCTAACCCCTCTGTTGTCTTTAAAAATACATTTCCAGTAAATCCATCTGTCACTATTGCATCTATTTTTCCAGAAAAGGCATCTCTTCCTTCAACATTACCAACAAAATTGATATCTAGCTCTTCTGACTTTTCTTTTAAAAGATTATAACTTTCTCTAACTAATTCATTCCCTTTTGTTTCTTCAGTTCCTATATTTAATAAACCTATTGCTGGTTTTTCAATCCCATATGTATTTTTAAGATATATACTTGACATTTGAGCGAATTGTAATAAATTTATTGGTTTACAGTTTGTATTAGAACCTGCATCAATTAATAGTAATTGGCTCTTATATGCTGGTAATATTCCTGCTAATGCTGGTCTATCTATTCCTTTTATTCTTCCTACAATTAATGTTGCACCTGTTAATAAAGCTCCTGAATTTCCAGCTGATATAAATACGTCTCCTTCATCTTCTTTCAACATTCTAAATCCTACAACCATTGATGAGTCTTTTTTATGTTTTATTGCAACAGTTGGAGTATCTTCCATTTCTATTGTTTCTGTTGCATTTTTTATTTTTAATCTATCAGAAATTTCTTCTATTTCTTTACCATAAAATTCTTTTATTTTACTTCTTATTACTTCTTCTTTTCCTACTAATACAACTTCTGCTTTTACTTTATTTATTGCATTTACTGCTCCTTTTATATTTGCATCTGGTGCGTTGTCTCCTCCCATAGCATCTAGTACTATTTTCATTGCTATTATCATTCCTTTCTCAAGTCTAAATCTATAACCTTTTCATTTTGTCTTATTTCATAATATTTATGACATATCTATTTTATTATTATTTTATTAAAATTACAAGTAAAATTAGTAATATTTATATTTTTTATCTCTAATTTTCTAAAAATATCGCACTTTTTTTATAAATTATGCAAAATTTTACCCAGCTATATAAAATAACATATAGCTGGGTCGGAGATTTACAACAAAGCTTTCACTTTTTCAAAGAATTTTCTTTTGATTTCACGACTTGCTTCAGCTTGTCCTTTTTGAATTTGCCAGATTTCCCATTCATAATGATTATGGATTTTAGCTAATTCATAGTCATCTTTTGCAACTTCACGAGCTCTTGCTGTACTTTGCATTAATTCTTTAAGTTCGCGTTCAGAATTTTTTATAGCAGTTTCTAGTTCCTTCTCTGCTTCTTTCTGCAACCGCTCTAAAACTTCTGTTCTTGTCTCCTTTTCGTTACTCATGGTATTTACCTCCTTTTGTTAATTCAAATGCTATTATACCATAAAAATAGAAAAAAAGCAAAAGAATTAGGAATAAATTTCCAATTCTTTTGCTTTATATATTAGAATTTTTCAAATTATTCTATAATATCAGCAACAACTCCTGAACCAACTGTTCTGCCACCTTCACGGATAGCAAATCTTAATCCTTTTTCAATAGCGATAGGTGTGATTAATTCGATTGTCATTGATACGTTATCTCCTGGCATAACCATTTCTGTTCCAGCAGGTAATTCGATAACTCCTGTAACGTCTGTTGTTCTGAAATAGAATTGTGGTCTATATCCATTGAAGAATGGTGTATGTCTTCCACCTTCTTCTTTTGTTAAAACGTATACTTCTGCTGTGAATTTTGTATGTGGATGAATTGTTCCTGGTTTACAAAGAACTTGACCTCTTTCGATGTCTTTTCTATCAATTCCTCTTAATAATGTTCCGATATTATCTCCAGCTTCTGCTTGGTCTAATAATTTTCTGAACATTTCAACACCTGTAACAACTGTTTTTCTTCTTTCAGTTGTAAGACCGATGATTTCAACTTCGTCTTGTAATTTAACTGTTCCTCTTTCTACTCTACCTGTAGCAACAGTTCCTCTACCAGTAATTGTGAATACGTCTTCAACTGGCATTAAGAATGGTTGATCAACTGGTCTTTCTGGTGTTGGTATATAATTATCAACAGCATCCATTAATTCTTTCATAGGTTCATATACAGGATCATTAGGATCTGTAGATGTACTCTCTAATACTTTTAATGAAGAACCTTTGATTATTGGAACTTCGTCTCCTGGGAAACCATATTCTGTTAATAGGTCTCTAACTTCCATTTCAACTAATTCTAATAATTCTGGATCATCAACCATATCGCATTTATTTAAGTAAACAACGATATATTTAACACCAACTTGTCTAGCAAGTAAGATGTGCTCTCTTGTTTGAGGCATTGGACCATCAGCTGCAGAAACAACTAAGATTGCTCCGTCCATTTGAGCAGCACCAGTAATCATGTTTTTAACGTAGTCAGCATGTCCTGGGCAGTCAACGTGTGCATAGTGTCTCTTGTCTGTTTCATATTCTACGTGAGCTGTGTTAATTGTGATTCCTCTTGCTTTTTCTTCTGGAGCTCCATCGATTTGATCATAAGCTTCATATTTAGCTTTTCCTAATAATGATAAATATTTTGTAATAGCTGCTGTTGTTGTTGTTTTACCATGGTCAACGTGTCCGATTGTACCAATGTTAACGTGTGGCTTTGTTCTTTCAAATTTTGCTTTTGCCATTTTTTAATTCCTCCTTTTAATTTAGGTAAAGGGTGATGCTTTTTTCCCTAATAAATTTTAAAAGCACTTCCTTTCCTTTTTATATAATTTAAATTTAATAACGTAAGTTTCTTTTAGTATAAGCATTTTATAACATTTTATTGAAAAAATCAAGCATTTTTAAGTAAATATTATAAAGTCCTATATATTCATTCATAAAATCTTTTCAACTTTATTTCACAAATCAGTATAAAATCGTTATAATATGCATTTTTGAAATTTCATTCAAGCTGAAGGCGTACGTTGTGTACGTCGAAGTTTGGATAAAATATCGAAAATGTGCAGGATAATGATTTTAGGCTGATTTGAGTGATTTTAGGTCAAATTAATTAGTCTTTCTTAGCACGAGATGCAACAATCTGTTCAAAAACAGATTTTGGTACTTCTTCATAATGAGAAGGTTCCATAGAGTATGTTCCTCTACCTTGTGTTTTAGAACGTAAGTCTGTTGCATATCCAAACATTTCTGATAATGGTATAAATGCGTGGATTTCTTGCATTCCATCATTTCCATCCATACCTTCCATTCTACCTCTTCTTGAGTTTACATCACCAATAACATCTCCCATGTATTCTTCTGGAACAGTTATTTCAACTTTCATAATAGGCTCTAATATAACTGATTTAGCTTGTTTACACCCTTCTTTGAAAGCCATAGATGCGGCAATTTTGAATGCCATTTCTGAAGAGTCAACTTCATGGTATGAACCATCAACTAATGTACATTTAAAGTCAATAACTGGGTATCCAGCAAGTACTCCACTTTCTGCTGCTTCTCTCATACCTTGTTCAATTGGTTTAATATATTCTTTAGGAACAGCTCCTCCGACAATTTTACTTTCGAATTCAATTCCTTTACCTGGCTCTAATGGTTCCATTTCAAACCAAACGTCACCATATTGTCCTTTACCACCAGATTGACGAATAAATTTACCTTGAACTTTTACTTTATTTCTAATTGTTTCTTTGTAAGCAACTTGTGGTTTACCTACATTACATTCAACTTTAAATTCTCTTTTTAATCTATCAACGATGATATCTAAGTGTAATTCACCCATACCAGCGATAATAGTTTGACCAGTTTCTTGGTTTGTATATGCTTTAAATGTTGGGTCTTCTTCAGCAAGTTTTGCTAAAGCAATTCCCATTTTTTCTTGAGCTACTTTATCTTTTGGCTCAATAGCAACATCTATAACTGGCTCTGGGAATTCCATTGATTCTAATATTACAGGATGGTCTATATCACATAAAGTATCTCCTGTTGTTACTTCTTTAATACCAACAGCTGCTGCAATATCTCCAGCATATACTTTATCAATATCTTCTCTGTGATTAGAATGCATTTGAAGAATTCTTCCGATTCTTTCTTTTTTATCTTTATTAGAGTTTAATACAGTTGAACCTGATTCTAATGTTCCTGAATATACTCTAAAGAAGCATAATTTTCCAACAAATGGGTCTGTTGCAATTTTAAATGCTAAAGCTGCAAATGGTTCATTGTCGTCAGTTTTCCTTTCAACTTCATTACCATCTAAGTCAACACCTTTGATATGTGGTATATCTAATGGTGATGGCATATAATCAACTATTGCATTTAATAATTCTTGAACACCTTTGTTTTTGTATGAAGAACCACATGTAACTGGTACTATTGTGTTTGCAATTGTTCCAGCACGTAAACCTTTTTTGATTTCTTCCTCTGTTAGTTCTTCACCATCTAAATATTTCATCATTAATTCTTCGTTTTGATCTGCTACTGCCTCTATCATTTTATCACGATATTCTTTAGCTAAATCTTTCATATCTTCAGGAATATCTGTTTCTTCAATTTCTCTTCCTAAATCATCTTTATGAATGAAAGCTCTCATTTTAATTAAGTCAACAATTCCTTTGAAATTGTCTTCTGCTCCAATTGGTAATTGAACTGGAACTGGATTTGCTTTTAATCTAGTTTTTAATTGATCAACGCAAAGCATAAAGTTAGCTCCTGTTATGTCCATTTTATTTACATATACCATTCTTGGAACTTTATATTTATCAGCTTGTCTCCAAACTGTTTCTGTTTGTGGTTGAACTCCACCTTTTGCAGCTAAAACTGTAACTGCACCGTCAAGAACTCTTAGAGATCTTTGAACTTCTACTGTAAAGTCAACGTGTCCTGGTGTGTCAATAATATTGATTCTATTATTGTTCCAGAAACAAGTTGTAGCAGCAGATGTGATTGTTATACCTCTTTCTTGCTCTTGTTCCATCCAGTCCATTGTAGCAGCACCTTCGTGAACTTCCCCTATTTTATGTGTTTTTCCTGTATAAAATAATATTCTTTCTGTTGTTGTTGTTTTTCCGGCATCTATGTGTGCCATTATTCCTATATTTCTAGTTCTTTCTAGTGGGTATGCTCTTCCTGCCATCTTTTATATTTCCCCCTTCCTAAATCTTCTTAAATTATCATTAAAATCGTTAAGATGTGCATTTTGGATTAGTCAGTACAGGTTGAAGGCGTACGTTGGTACGTCGAAATCTGGACTGGATAACCAAAATGTGCAGATTGATGATTTTAATGGTAATTTTACCATTTGTAATGTGCGAAGGCCTTGTTTGCCTCTGCCATTCTATGTGTATCTTCTTTCTTCTTAAATGCTCCACCGTTTCCAGCTACAGCATCCATAATCTCACCAGCCAATTTTTCAGCCATTGTTTTTTCATGTCTGTTTCTTGCATATGTTACTAACCATCTTAAACCTAAAGTTTGTCTTCTTTCAGGTCTAATCTCTAATGGAACTTGGTATGTTGCTCCACCAACTCTTCTAGCTTTAACTTCAAGAACTGGCATGATATTTTCTAAAGCTGCTTCAAAAACTTCTAAAGGATTTTTTCCTTCTTTCTCTTTTATGATATCAAATGCATCATAAACTATTTTTTGAGCAACTGTTTTCTTTCCATCTAACATTATGTTGTTTACTAATTTTGTAACAACTTTACTATTATATATTGGATCTGGTAATACTTCTCTTTTTGCTACATATCCTTTTCTTGGCACTATTCTTCCCTCCTTTTTTCTATTGACAGGGGACACTCCTTTACCTCTTGGTCATTTCCATTCAGCTTAAGGAGTATCCCCTCCCCGTATGAATGAATGATCAAAAGTTTTTAGTTTTCCCCATCTTGAATACTTATTATAAGTATTCTCGGTACTCTGAAAAGTTTTCATCTTTTCCGTATAGTGCTATATAATCTATTCTAAATTTAAGTACCTTAAGTTTAGTAGAATTACAAGCACCACATTTAATTTCTACTAAAACAAAGCAAATTAGATATATTGTGCATTTTTGATAAGTAAGGCAAGCTGAAGGCGTACGTTGGTACGTCGAAGTTTGACTTATCTTAGCGAAAATGTGCAAGATGCCTGATTTCATTTGTTTTAGCCTATTTCTTTGGCTTTTTAGCTCCATATTTAGAACGCGCTTGCATTCTATCTTTAACACCTGCTGTATCTAATGTTCCTCTGATGATGTGGTATCTAACACCTGGAAGGTCTTTTACCCTACCACCTCTGATTAATACAACGCTGTGTTCTTGTAGGTTATGTCCAATACCTGGAATGTAAGATGTTACTTCATAACCATTTGAAAGTCTAACTCTGGCAACTTTTCTTAAAGCTGAGTTTGGCTTTTTAGGTGTAACTGTTTTAACAACTGTACAAACTCCTCTTTTTTGTGGAGCTCTGTTATTTGTTAGCTTTTTGTTTTTCATGTTATATCCATGTTGTAAAGCTGGTGCAGTTGATTTTGTTACTCCTGTTTTTCTACCTTTTCTTACTAATTGATTAATTGTTGGCACTTAAATTTCACCTCCTGTTTTATTTTAATTATCTTTTATGATTTTTTCATGTAATATTTTTGAAATATTCATGTTCATAAAAATCAAATAACCGTTACGGAATTGCATAATTCATGCACTTTATCGTAACGGTTATTATTTTATCATTTTTTGTTCAAGAAGTCAATAAAAACTTGGAAATTTTTTCTTATTCTTATTTAACTTCTTCTTTATCGTTTTGATTCATTATTTCTTGCACATCTTTTGCAGTTTGTTCTTGTGATTGTTTTATAGCCTCATTTGCTTTTTCTTCAATATGATTATCCTCATTTGGAATTTTTTGTACAAAATCTTTTGCTTTATCTTTTGCCCTAATAGCTTTTTCTTTTGCGGCAGTCACACCTTTTTCAAATCCTTCTTTTGCAGCATTAAGCATTTTGTTATCTTTTACTCCATCTAACGCTCTATTCTTATCAAATAATTTTCCCATAACTATTGCACCTAATTTTTCTTCGCTTCTAGCAAATTTATTAAGTCTTATTTTATCTAATATTCCTATTCCTCTTAAATGATGTGTTAATTCAAATGGTAATTCTTTTTTCTGATAAATACAAGTTATATAATCTTTTAATTGTTCTGGATCATGTTGTAATACACTTACAATTTCTGGATTTACTTTTCTTCCTAATAATAAGCCTTTTATTTTTCCTCCTGCTATCTCTTTACAAATATTTTTTATATCTAATCTACTAAATTGTGATTTTTTGCTTTCTAAAACTTCAGCAATAGAAATTGTTCCTTTTTCTCCTTTTTCATTTTGATAAAATATTTTTCCCTCTGACTCGTAAATACCAATGTAAGTTATTTTATTACTTGATTTCTCTTCTTTATCTTTTTCACCAGTTGGCGGAATCTGTTGTACTGAACCCTTAGCATTACTCTCTGCTTTTGTCTCTCTAGTATTCGGTTTAATAGTATTTTCAGTTTCTAATCCCATATCTTTTTTTACATTATTTATAATGTTATTTGTTTCAAAAACATTTTTATCATTTTTTCTTGTAGCTCCATTAATTGGATTTTCTTGTATTTTTTCGTTTGGATCTAAATGGATGTTTGAATAATTTTTGTTTTCTTTTTCCATGTCGCTTTTAACATTATTTATTATCTCATTTGTTTCAAAAACATTTTTATCCTCAACTTCATTATTTGTTTTTTCATCTTTTTGCTTATCACTTGTTTTTTGATCAGTATTTTGCTCTTTTTCTTTTTCATATCCTAGATAAATCTTATCATCTGGTAATTCAGGTGGCATTTTGAAAGGTGTAATTAATTTTTGTCTATAATCTTCACATCTATTTGATAAGCTTTCTAATGAATTTAATTCCTCACTTAATTTTTTTGTTTCCTTCTCAACTCTCTGTGTTTCTTCTCTTAATTTTCTAAGATCTTGACCGTTATTTTCTGAATAACTATATACAAATTGAGATTCTTCCATTTTTTTCTTATCTAGTTCATTCTTTTTTTCTTCTAATTCAAGTTTCTTAGATGAAATTTGAGCATCTAGGCTTTGTTTTTCTCCCATTAATTCTTTTCTAGTTTTATCTTGTAGTTCATTAACTTGCCTTTTAATATTTTCCCTTAATACTCTTTCATCTCTTTTTTTCTGAACTAACATTTCTTGTTTTTCATTTTCTAATTTTTCAATTTCAGCATTTCTATCTTCTAATTCTTTTTTGCTTTCTGCTATCTGTCTTTGATATTCTTCTTTTAAGGCTTTATCAGAGACACCTTTTTCTTCTTTTTCTAGATTTTCAATATGTATTTTCACTCTATTTTGTTCTACTTGAATGTCTTTAATTTCAGCTAACTTTTCTAAATACTTAGTATTTTTACCTGTTCTAGTAAAGTTTTTTTCAGTTTTTTCATAATTTTTAATTATATCTTCTGTTCTATTTTTCTCCATTTTTTACCCCTTTCAGAATATACAAATATTCTTATTAAAATATCACTTATAAATAATTATAACAAAAAAACATAATTCTTGCAATAGAATTATGTAAATTTTTGTCTTTTTTAATCAAAATGTCATATTTTAGTAATATTTGTAATACTTCTTTCTGCTAACTTCATGTACCTTTCTTTTTTATCTCTAATCTTTTTACCTTCTAATTCTGGTAATATTCCAAAATTTGCATTCATTGGTTGGAACTTCTCATTAGGTGTAGAAATATATTTAGCTAAAGCTCCTATTACTGTAAATTCCGAAAAAACTATCTCATGATTTTTCTCTCCGTCCCCAAATCCTCGTTTTTCAAAATATTGCAATTTACTAACTGCATTTATTCCTGCAACTAATCCAGATGAAATTGATTCAACATATCCTTCTACTCCGGTTATTTGTCCTGCAAAATATATATTTTTATTAGTTTTTAAATTATATGTTTCATCTAATAATTTACTTGAATTTATATATGTATTTCTGTGCATTACGCCATATTTAACAAATTCCGCATTTTCTAGTCCTGGTATCATACTAAATACTCTTTTTTGCTCTCCATATTTCAAATTTGTTTGAAATCCTACTAGATTATATATACTTGCTTGTTTATCATCTTGTCTTAGTTGTACTAAAGCATATGGTCTTTTTGCAGTTCTTGGATCATCAAATCCTACTGGTTTTAATGGTCCAAATCTCAAAGTATCTATTCCTCTTTTTGCCATTATTTCTATTGGCATACATCCTTCAAATATTTCTCTTTTTTCAAATTCGTGCAATGTCACTACTTCAGCATTTACAAGTTCTTGCCAAAATCTTTCATACTCTTCTTTTGACATTGGCAAATTAATATAACTCTGTTCTTCACTTTTTTGTTTTTCTAATCTTTTCTTCCACTGTTCAACTGTTTCTTCTTTTCTTTTTTCTTGGCTATATCTATCTCCATAAAATGCTATATCAAAATTGATACTATCTTTTGATACTATTGGAGCTGCAGCATCATAAAAATACAACTTGTCCTGTCCAGTTATTTCTTGGATTTGCTTTGCTAATCCATCAGATGTTAATGGACCTGTTGCAACTATAACAATTCCTTCTTTAGCTATATCTTCAATGTCTGTTACTTCTTCATTTATAATTTCGATTAATTCATTATTTTTTATCATCTCTGTAACTTTATGAGAAAATTCTTCTCTATCTACTGCTAAGGCTTGTCCAGCTGGCACGCTTGTTTCATCTGCTATTTTTATCAATAGGGAATCTAATCTTCTTAATTCTTCTTTTAATAATCCACAAGCATTTGTTAATAAATTAGATTTAAAAGAATTGCTACATACTATTTCGGCTAAATCTTTATTACTATGTGCAGGTGAAAATTTTTTAGGTTTCATTTCATAGAGTTTAACCTTTATTCCTCTTTTTGCAATTTGATATGCTGCTTCACATCCAGCTAATCCTCCACCTATTATTGTAATATACTCGTTCATCTTTCTTCTCCATTTTCTTTTCTATTTTTTTGATGTCTTTTAGATATTTCTTCATGATTTTCCTTCATCATTTGTTCATCTTTCTTTTTTCTTTCTTCCGCTTCTCTCCTAACTTCATTAATATCATATTCTTCTAGTCCGTACTTTTCAATATAATCCTTTCTAAATTCCAAATAATTTAGTTTATCTCTAAATTTAGCATAAGCCTTTTCATCTACATCAAACGCTTCTTCCATTAAATCTTCAAAACATTGAATTACCTTTTTTAATGCTTCTATTCTTTTATTTAAATCTGCTTTTTGTATTTTATTATAACAATCTATACTCTCAATCAAATTCAAATTTAATTCTTTAGCTCTTTTTAAGTTTTCTCTTTCTTCAAATTCTTGATATCCATTTTTTCTCACCTTTATCACACACCTTTGAAAAAAGTATATCAAAAACTCTCTTTCATTACAATACCCCGTTCTATAAAAACAAGTTTTAAAAGTGGCGTCCCCAAACTAACCAAAAATGGTCACTTCGAACCTGTCCCCAAAGTGACCACAGTGACCAAAATTAATTAAATAAATTCATTATTTCTTCTCTTGATAATTTGTTTATAAATGATGTTTTTGTACTTAGCATGTTGTCTACTAATTCTGATTTTTTTTGTTGCAATTCGTATATTTTTTCTTCTATTGAATTTTTTGTTATTAGTTTATATACTTGTACATTATTTTTTTGTCCAATTCTGTATGCTCTGTCTGTTGCTTGATTTTCTGTAGATATATTCCACCATGGATCATAATGTATTACCATATCTGCACCTGTTAAGTTTAGTCCGGTTCCTCCTGCTTTTAATGATATCAAGAATATTTTTATGTCTGAATTACTATTAAATTCATCTACCATTCTAATTCTTTCGTCTACTTTTGTGCTTCCTGTTAGTTTATAATATTGAATGTTTTTCTTTTTTAATTCTTCTTCTATTATTGGGAACATTGATGTATATCCTGAAAATAGTAATATTTTGTGTCCTCCTTCTATTGCATCTTGTACTATTTCCATACATTGATTTAGTTTTCCGCTTCCTGCTTTATAATCTTTTATAAATAGACTTGGATGGCAACATATCTGTCTTAATCTTGTTAGTACTGCTAATATTTGCATATGACTTTTTTCATATCCATTTAATTCTATTTCTTGGAATAAGTCTTGTTTTGCTTGCGCTAAATATGTTAGATAGATATTTCTTTGCTCTTCTTCCATTTCATTATTTAATACTGTTATTGTTTTGTCTGGTAATTCTGTCAAAACTTCTTTTTTATTTCTTCTTAGTACAAATGGTTCTATTAGCATTTTTAATTTTGCCATTGCTTTTTCGTCATTATCTTTTACTATTGGTACTTCATACATTGTTTTGAATTGCTTATATGTAAACAAATATCCTGGCATGATAAAGTCAAATATTGACCATAACTCTGCTAATGAGTTTTCTATTGGTGTTCCAGTTAAAGCATATCTTGTGTCTGCTTTTATTTGTTTTATTGCTTTTGCATTTTGTGTATTACTATTTTTTAAATACTGTGCTTCATCTGCTATTATATATCTAAATTGATATTTCTTATCTTTATATAAGTCTATATCTCTTTTTAATAAGTCATATGATGTAATGATTAAATCATAGTTTTCTATTTCTCTTATTTGTCTTTTTCTTTCTGACAAAGTTCCCCTTATTACTAATATTTTTAAATCTTTTGCAAATTTATTTGCTTCATTTTGCCAGTTTAATGTTAGTGAACTCGGTGAAACAACTAGACTTGCTCTTTTAGTTTCTTGATTGTTTTTAGTTTCTTCTACATAATCAACAATTACAGATAACATTTGAATAGTTTTTCCAAGTCCCATATCATCTGCAAGTATTCCACCAAATTTATATGAATCTAAAATTTTTAACCATTTAAATCCTGTTTTTTGATAATATCTTAAAACATTATTTAAATTTTCTGGTATTTGGATTTCATCTTCTAAATGGTCTTTATCCAAATTATTTACTATTTCTCTATATTCACTATTTTTTGTTACTTGTATACCTTTTTTGCTTTTTAATAACTGGTTTAGATATAAGCTTCTATAAGCAGGTAAAACCACTTCTCCTTTTTCTAGTTCTTTATAATCTATATCCATTCCAGTAACAAGTTTGTCTAAAAAGTCAATTTCTTTATTATCTTCTAGGTCTAAAAAACTTCCATCTTTTAATCTATGATATTTCTTTTTTAATTGATATTTTTGCATTATCTTTTGTAATTCTTTTATATCTATGTCCAAATCCTTTAAATCTATTGATAATAAATTATTTTCTACTTTTACTCCGATATTGCCAATTTTTGCTTGTCTTACTTGTTTTGTTTTAAATTTTTCTGTTACTAAAACTTCAAATCTTTTCATGTATACATTTATATCTTCTGTTAAAAATTCATAAATCTTGTCATTATCAGGTAATATAAATCTTAGATTCTTTGTATCTAGCATAAATCCTGTTTTTCTAAATATATTTAATGCTTTTGTTTCTTGAATCATATTTCTTGGAAATTTTAGTTCTTGTTTTTCGTCTAGTGGATTAAATTCGTTATTTTCATAACAAAATAGCACATCTGCAACTAGATAATCCTGCTCATCAAAATCTAAATATACTTTTACTACTAATTCTTTTGGTTTGTATTTTTCGATTTCTTCTTCTGATATATTTTCGATTGTTATTGCTGCTTTTACTTTTGGCATTATTATTGAAAATAGCTGTGTTAATTCTTCTTTTCCTAAAACTATTTCTGTCATATAATTTTGTCTAAAAAATTCTAATAGTTTTAAATTAGCATTTTCAAATTCTTTACTACATCTATATATTTTTTTACTATCTAAAATGTATTTGTATTCTTTTCCTTTTAAAATACTAACATTAAATATTTCTACATTTGGCAAAATTACATATTGATTATCTGATTTCTTCTTTAATGTAAAAGATATTTTTGGGTCTTCATTTGCAAATTCGATTTTTTCGTTTAAATAATCTCTTTGAAATTCTACTTGTTTTCCCTGTAATATTTCAAATAAATCATCTATTCCACTATTTCCTAGCAAAATGCTTGTTTCACTTAGTGCTTTTCCATAATAACGATAATTACTGTTTGAATTTGAATTTGCATATTTTATAATTTCTGCGTATTTTAATAAAAAATCAAGTAGTTTTTGACTTTCTTCATCAAACATTTCTTTAGTATGTACAAATTGTAGTTTTTCTCCGTATTTATAGAATTCTTTTTCCATCATTCTTGTATAAAATTCTGATAGATTTTTTATCTTATACATTCTTTTGTTTCCAATTTTGAATTCTACTTTCATGTCTCCTAAAAATTTATCATAAATTACTTTTGGCTCTAAATGTATTGTTCCTTTATTTTTTAATTCATCATCATCACTATCAATTCCATCTATTTCTTCATTATAAAATGTATTTACCATTTGTCTAAAATTTCTGTATTGTATATTGTTACTTGTATTTAGTTTTTCTTTTCTTTCATTTATTATATTTTCTGGCTTTTCATATTTTCTTCTATAGTTTTCGTCTTCTGCAAATGCCATGACAGATGCTAATGTGTGCTTGCAAACGCCATAGTGATTATAATAGTCTTGACAAGTGCATGTAATGTCATCTATTTCTCCATTACTTACTGATATGTATGTTTTGTATGGTTCAGAGCCTACTACCATTCCTCTTATAGCAAAGTTATTACTGTCTTGATATTCTACTTCTATTATTTCTACTCTTCCTAATGATTTATACATTCTTGCTTTTTGTGTTCTTTTTTCTCCAGCATCTTGACACAAACTGTCTAATATTTGTTGGCTTACTATCATAATCTCTCACCTATTATTTAATATTTTCTCGGCTAAAGATTATATAATATTTTTTGGAAAAAAGCAAGTAGAAAAAAACGAAAAAAATGTCACAAAACCGTGGCATTTTTCATCTTCACTATCATTACTAAGATTTTATTTTTTCTACATACAACTTATCATTTACAACTACTATTGTGTACTTATTCATTTTTTCTATATCTTTCATTTCTTCTGTATTAGCATATCTTTCTATCTGTGCTTTTGCTTCTTTTTGCTTTTCTTCTATTTTTCCTTCTTCACTCTTTTTTAAATATTTAAACTCTACCATTATTGCATTATATCCTTTGCTTCTATCTCTTGGTATTAACACTATATCTGGATATTCTCTTTCTACTTCTAATTCTGATTTTACTGAATATATTTTTAAATTCATTACTATACAATAAAATATTAGTTTTACATATTTTTCATCAAATCTTTGATAATCTCTATTTGATAAATTCTTTAAATATTTTTGTAGTAACTCAACGATTTTATCTATTTTTCCTTCTAATGCTATTTCTACTAATATTTCATTATACTCACTGTTTTTTATTTCCATATCTGTTGCTTGATTTAAAATTTTCATAAAGTATTCTGAATATATTTCTCGCATTACTTTATTAGGTATTTTTAATTCTGCCTTTCCTAATTTTTCCTCTGATATTGTTAAATATCCTAAGTAATATAACATAGATACTAATTCTCTTTCTTCAAATTCCATTGCTGGATTAAATTTTTCTACTATATCCGATAATATTCCTTCTCCTGATACTGTTTTTTCTATAATTTCTGCTCTATTTTCTCCTTTGCACAAATCTAACATCTTTCCCAATTTGCTATAATCACTTGCTATATTTACATCTATTAATTGATTTGGTATTTCTTTAAATCTTATATAACTATTTAAGAAATATAGGCACATATTTGAATTATACATTTTTTCTTTTCCTTTTAAGGAAAATCTATATCCATCATAATTTTCTTTCATTATTGGCAATATTTCTTCTTGTTCTTCTTTTGATATATTTTGCTCTTTCATTAATTTTCTTAATTCTTCTTCTGTAAATCCCATCATTTCATTAAGATCTCTATCTTGTGTCATATCTAATCCTATATTAAATCCTGATGTTAAACTATCTAGTGTTATTGGGGCTACTCCTGTTATAAATATTCTATCCACTACACTTTCTGTGCCTTTTTTTAGTATTTCATACCATTTTCTTACTTTTCTATTTTTTGATACTAAATCTTTAAATTGATTTGGATTAAATCCTAATAATTCATTTGCAAAATGGTCATATTCATCTATTATTACATATATTTTCTCTTTTGCTCTTTGAATACTAAATGCTTTTATTAAATTATCTAGTATATTTTCTGCCTCATCTTCTTCATTAATATAAAAGTCTAATCCATATTTCTCTACAAACACTTTTATCGAAGATGCTACTTCCCTTTTAAATCCTCTTATTGTAGTTTCCGTATTTGTTGTGTCTATTCCTGAAAAATTGAATCTTAATATATGATAGCTATTTTTCAAATTTGTTGG
This sequence comes from uncultured Clostridia bacterium, assembly GCA_944387525.1. Lineage (GTDB taxonomy): Bacteria > Bacillota > Clostridia > TANB77 > CAG-508 > CAG-269. Next base: position 16,328 of record CALXFF010000034.1, read on the forward strand.
ATTCTTACCTATATATGTATCTTTATATAGTTCATCAAATTTATCTGTCTTTTTTACATCATAATAATTTTCTAACACGCTTGTAAATAATGTTTTTCCAAATTTTCTTGGTCTCAAAAACATTATTCTTTTTTCTGCCAAATTTTCTAGTTTTTCTATATATTTTGTCTTATCTACATAGTAGTAATTATCCTCTATTAATTCTTGATAGTTACTTATTCCATAAGGTAATTTCTTCATCTTTCTTACCTCTCTTCCTATTTATTTCTAGTTTCAATTTTACTATATAATGTGTTAAAAAGCAAGTACAAACATACCTATTATTGAAACACAAAAGACAATTAGCTAGATTTTAAATCTGACTGAATTGTCTTTTTAACTTGATTTTTCCTTTTCATTAATAATTGTTTTTTCTATGTCACTGCCCACAACAGTTTTTTTTTATTATTTTTAGCATAGTATTCTGCTATAAGCTCGTCCAATTCTATACTCAATTGATAAATTACGCTATAATCCTCTCCATTTTCTATGCTTTTATTTAATTTATCCCTTAATTTACAAATTTCATCATCTAACATACATCATCTCTCCTTTTCTTTAATTTATCTTCCGTATATTTATAAATTACCACATTATTTTTCTCAAGTCAAGTATTTTCAATGGTTTTTGGCAACTTTCGTACGACGAGTTTTTATATTTTTCGACATTTTGCATCATATAAAAACGGTAAAAATCCTATTTAGAATTTACTACCGTTTTTTCAACATTTTTTTCTTAGCTATTTTTCAACAATTGACAAAACCATTCTATCCTCTCTAAAAACATCTTTCAAAACTTGCTCAGCATACTCCTTTGAAACACTATTAATCTCATCCAAATAATCAAAACTATTAATACCCTTAAAGAAATCTGCTAAAAACATTCTAGAAATATCAGTCACATCATTATATTCCTTAACATATCCACCATAAATCATCTTTCTAATTCTCTCAAAATCCTGATCATTTATTCCATTTTCCTTTAAATTTTCAACCTCTTTTTTAAACTCTTCATAAACCTTATCAGGATTACTTGATTGCCCATCAATTAAGACATGTGCATAAATATTTGTAAATTCATAACTTAATCCAGGTTGAGCATAAATAATTCCATCTTTATACAATCTTTGGAATAAACTTGAACTTCTTCCCATTATTAAATTTAGCAATATTTCAATAGCTATATGTTTTTTAACTAAATCTGATTTATTTTGATTACAATTATCTTGAATTGTATCTTTTATTCCTATTGTATACAAAGGTTGACTAACTTCTAATTTTTGCTCAATTCTTTCTTGTACTATTGTTTCTGGTTCTTCTGGATATATTCTTTTTATCTCTCCATTTGCTTTTTTATCAATTAGTCTCTTTTTTACTTCTTCTAGCATTTCTTCTGGTTTAAAATCTCCACATATAACCATTACCATGTTTGATGGATTATAAAATGTGTTATAACATTTATATAAAATATCCTTATCTATTTTACTTATTGTTTCAACTGTCCCAACTATATCTATTTTCACAGGACATTCATGGTACATTGCATTCATCGCATTTAAATAAACTTTCCAATCAGGAGAATCGTCATACATCCCAATTTCTTGTCCGATTATTCCTTTTTCTTTTTCTACGTTTTCATCTGTAAAATATGGATGTTGAACATAATCCATTAATTCGTCCATTGCTTCATAGAAATTATCTGTACATTCAAATAAATATGCTGTATGGTCATTTGTTGTATATGCATTAGCATCTACTCCTAAAGCAGTTAATACATCTAAACTATTTGTACCATTTTCTTGTTCAAACATTTTATGCTCTAAAAAGTGAGCTACTCCATTTGGCACAACTGTTGGTTTTTCTTCTCCTGGAACTACAAATTCATTTTCTAATGAACCATAATGTGTTCCCCAAATCATATATTTCTTTTTCATACCTGGTTTTGGTATTATCATAACTGTTAATCCATTTTCTAATTTTTCTTTATATACTTTTTCTTTAACTTTCAAATTTTCTATAAGTTGCATATTTTTCCCTCCTATTTTAGTCTTTTAAAAAGTAAATTGTATTTATACTTACTGAATTTGCTATTTTAACAATATCATCTTTTTGAACTTTTTGTACAATTTCTTTATATTCTTCAGGACTTATCTTATTATTTGACAACTCTTGTCCGAAATAATATGTGATACCTGTATCTTGTTCATCATCTATCAAGTCTATTGTTGATATTATTCCTTTTTTAGCATTTTCTATATCCTCTTCTGTAAAATCTCCTTTTTTCATGTCTTCAATTTGTTTTTTTACAATTTCTAATGCTTTTTCATAGTTGCTTATTTCTATTCCACAATTTATAAATATATTGCTTTTTTGTCTTATATAACTAGAACTTGCAGCATATGCTAAATGCGCTTTTTCTCTTACATTTTGGAACATCTTAGAATTTGGTGTTCCACCTAAAATACTGTTATATAACAAAGCATCATATTTTTGTTTATCGTCTTCCAACTTGATATCCAATCCTAAAACTAATTTTCCTTGTGTTACTTCCATTGATTCTGTAACTACATTTTCTTTTTCTGTATTTTTAGTTGCCAATTTTGGCATTACGTATTTTGGTTCTCTTTCTTGTAAATTTTTGATATTTTCGTTTTCTTTGATTAGCTCTTCAATATCATCTGGCAATATTCCAGAAACAAGAATATCAATTTTACAATTTTCTATTAGTTCTTGATAATATTCATATAGATTTTTCCCATTAATTGCATCTAAATCTTCAACATAACCAAATTTATATAATCCATATGGCTCATCTTTATACATTTCTTCAATACATCTATTTAAAGCATATCTTGCTTTATTATCTATTTTTCCTTCTATTCTTTGCTTAATAGTATTTTTTTCTTGCTCTACATATTCTTTTTTGAATTCTCCATTTTCGATATATGGATTAAATACTATTTCAAGTATTTTTTCAAGTGTAGTTTTCAACATTTTTTCCTTTTGTTGTGGAATAAAATCATCATTTATTGTTTCCATATAAAATTTTAGAACTTGATTATCTCCAATTTTATCTAATCCACAGTCAAAACTTGCTCCATACATTTCTTCCATTTGCTTACTAATTTCTTCTTGTGAAGGCATATTTTTAGAGCCTCTTCTTAAGATTGTTGATATCAATGCATTTTTAGTTACATTTTCTCTTGTTAGCTCTGTTGTTAAAAATACTGCCACTAGGTTTGTTTTAAATTTATTTGTATTAAGTTCATGGAATTCTATTCCTTTTTTTATTTCTTTTTCTTGATATTGCATAAATTTTCCTCCTTTTTATTGACTTTCAATTTTTACTTTAATAATATTATTATACACCTATTTTTTAATTTTATAAATTTAATTTATCAACTAGAATATTATATTAAATGATTTTGCAGTACCGCGTAGCGACCAAACGAGCAAACGCGAGTGCGATTGAAGCAACCTTCTTACTCTAAAAAGAAAAATGAAATTTTTCTTTTTAAATCATAGGTTGCGACAACAAGGTACAAAAAATATTTAAGATAATATTCTAGTAATTATTTATTATAACAAAAAAATTGGAAGTTTCCGCATTATATGTACATCCTTAACTTCCAATCCAATCCTTTTTATTTCCATACTAAAATTTTCTTTTTCTAGCTGCTTCTGATTTTTTCTTTCTTTTTACACTAGGTTTTTCATAGTGTTCTCTTTTACGTACTTCCTGAAGCACTCCATTTCTTGCACATTGTCTTTTAAATCTTCTTAGTGCATCTTCTATATTTCCATTATTAACTTTTATTTCTGACATTTTTATTCCCCTCCTTCCGGTCCATACGAAAAGTGTATGTGGGATAACCCTATTTAACGTTATTAATTATACCTTAAAGGCCTATTATTGTCAATAGCTAGAATTCAAATAATTACAAGCTTTACTGAAATAATGATGCAATTGCATTAAAAAGTGGATTTTCAAACAACAATTCCCTCATCCAGCCATTTGTAAGTGGTATATACCATAAAGCCACACCTATCAATATTACAACTATCACTGTTAATATTAATGCTATAATATCCTTTTTAGTAATTTCTTTTATTTCATCCCTTTTCGGCTTATTTTTATATAATTCTTTACACAATTCTATTATTCCAGAAAATGAACCTACTTTATGCTTTTTCATTCTTTCATTAAAATCTTCTATATCTTTTTTGTTATTTTGCTTTTCTTTATGAACTCTATTTGGAGCATTATGACTAGTTTGATTCATATTACTAATATTGCTCTTTTCATTTTCATTTAATATATTTTCTTTTTGATTGTATTTTTCATATAAAGCTTCCTGCTCTTGTTTTTCTAATTCAACATCATATTGCTCTCTCATAAATTCATCTGTTAAAACACTATACGCTTCATTTATTTCTTTTATTTTTTCTTCAGCATATTTTTTCTTCTGTCCTGTATATAAATCCGGATGATATTTTTTTACTAGTACTTTATATGCCTTTTCAATTACTTCCTTCGAAGCTTTTTTATTTACTTCTAATAATTCATAGTAATTTTTCATTGCTATTTTACCTACTTTTCTTTTTATGTTTGGTGTTTTCATTTTATCTCAAAAAAAAGAAAATAGCAATATTTTTTACTACTTTCTTTTCTTATTTATTTTAATGCAAAATTTTCATTGCCAATGCAACAACTTTTTTCTCAAAAGTGTTGTCATATTCTCGTTTTATATTTTTGTTT
>CALXFF010000035.1 GCA_944387525.1 uncultured Clostridia bacterium
TTTCCTTTAATCTCAATACTTAGCGAACTTTAAGTTAGAGTTTTTTTGCTAGAGTGCACTCAAAATCTTTTTTATCTGCTGCTAAGTCTTCTTGTAAGTTTGCTATCGGATCACCTTTACATGCAAGGACTCCTGCATTAAATGGAAATCCTGCTGCTGCTTGTGGATATACGTCTACTCCATGGTCTGTGTAATATGCACTTAGACCTGCTTTTTCTATTTCTTCTATACTTGCATCTTTTGTTAATTGGTGTACAATAGTTCCTACCATTTCTAAGTGTGCTAATTCTTCTGTACCTATATCATTTAATATAGCTTTAGCTTTTTGGTCTGGCATTCCAAATCTTTGAGATAAGTATCTTAAAGAAGCGGCTAATTCTCCATCAGGACCACCATATTGAGAAATAATTACTTTAGCAAGTTTTGGATCTGTACATTTAATATTAATTGGATATTGTAACATTTTGTTATAAGTCCACATTAGTAATTCCCCCTTTCCCATGGCCATGGCTCTTCTAACCATCTCCACTTGTTGCAAGGATAATTTATAGTAAGAGGGCCATAAACTTTTTGATATTTGTCTTTTAAATCTTTTAATTGTTTGCAATATTTTCTATGCAAGCAAAGAGCTTTTTCATCTTCTGGATGTGTATCTAAATATAATGCAAGTTCAGTTATACCAAATTCTAAACATCTTATTTCTTGAATCATTTCACGTCTCATGTCGCAATCTACTGTATGTTCTTCTTCATTACACATACAATTACATCCACAATTTCTATTTTCTTCTATTGACATTTATTGCACCCCTTCCCTATTTTATTCATTTTTTCTATCATCTTTATTTCCTCCATACTTTGACCAGGAACATAAGGACTAACTAATTCTGGGAAAATTGTTCCCATTTTTAAACCTACACAAGGTTTAAAGGTTTTATCCATATATTGATATGGCACATAGCTTTGAGCAAGCATTGGATTTTCTGGGAATACATTATAATCTTCTTCAAATCCACAATCACAGCTATTAGACATATCTTCATATGAACTTACTTCACTGCATTGAGTTTCAATAATATCGTTCTGCATATCACAAGAATCATTTTGATAATTATTGTTCATGCAACAACATTTTCTACAATTTCTAAACATACTTTTTCCTCCTTTATTGCATTATATGACATTATTTTTCAAAAAGTTCTTAAAGTGTATATTATTTTCTTTGCTGGCTAACTAAAAAAGTTGAGACAGAAAACTATTAAGTTCTCTACCTCAACTTTACTCTTTAACCATATTAAGTTTTAAAATATTAGTTCTATTATTTTAGGTAAAAATATTGCAAGTCCTATTAAAACCGCAACAATTGAAGATACTAAAACCGCTCCTGCTGCTATATCTTTTGCAAGTTTTGCTTTTTCATTTATATCTGGCATAGCTAAATCAACAGTTACTTCAATTGCTGTATTCATTAATTCTGCAGTTATTACAAATCCAAAAAGTAAAAAGCATATAGCCCATTCTGTAAAGTTTATTTTTAATACTATTCCTAAAATTACAACTAATATAGTAACAATAAAATGTATTTTCAAATTTTGCTCTGTTTTTAAAGCACTTCCGGATTCCTTGAATTGCGTATTTAAAACTATTCTTTAATCTTTTTTTACTTAATTTTGTAAATTTCTCTTTTTCCATTGTTCCCCCAATATCTTTTATGAATATTTTATCTAGTATCTATTTTGTTGACATCTAGTCTAAGTAATTATCGATTTTTTTGATGAATATGACATTTTCGATAACATCAACTATTCCATATGCTAGTATTATTACTCCTACCATTTGTAATACTGCTCCTTGATTTACTAACATATATATTCCTGCAATAACCATAACAATTGATAAGATTAATGTTATTATCCATAATTTAGATTTATAATCTTTCCAAACAATTGCTGTTTGTAAATTCATTATTCCACTATATATAATCCATATTGCAATTAGAATTCTAAATATTGAAAATATTACATCTCCACAAAACATAACTATAATTCCAGTTATAATTGCTACTATTGAAATTGCTAATAAGTAATTATCACTTTTCCCTTTTGCGAAGTAGTCACACATTTTTAGAATTCCTATAAGGATACAAATTATTCCTAATATAATAGAAATCATGGCTGTTATGACTTCTGGACTTGCTATCAGCATTATTCCAAATAAAATAAATAATATTGCTATTATTATATCTGTCCACCCTGATTTTTTTAATAATTTTTCTAACATATCGATCACTTCTTTTCTTATTTAATTTCATTAGTATTTTACATTTACATTTTTATTTTGTCAATATAACTTTTTAGAATGCAAAAAACACCTTTTAAAAGGTGCTATTGATTACGCATTTTCAGTTTCTTTTTTTGATATTATTTCTTTACCATCATAATATCCGCAGTTTTTACAAACTCTGTGTGGCATTACTGGCTCATGACAATGTGGGCAAGTAGCCATTGTTGGTTGTTCTTTTTTCCATGTTGATCTTTTTGAATGTGTTCTTGCTTTAGACCATCTTCTTTTTGGTTGTGCCATACTTATTCCCTCCTCGCTTTAGATATATGTGTATATCTGTTCATTTTTCCATTATTTTAATCACTATAAAATTATACAAGTATTTTTTTGTTTTGTCAATAGCTATTTAAAAATTATCTTATAAATCAATTTTGATTAAAAAATAAATTTCACGTGTCTATTTATTTACAACATTATTATATAAATTTTTAATATTTTTCTTGGTTAAAGTCTTATCTATTCCATCTTTTGCAACCATTTCCAATGCTTCTGTGATAAAATCTTTAATTTTTTCGTTTGTTTTTATTTTTTCTTTTTCTCTGTTCCAATAACCAAGTTCATATTCCTTTGTCCAATTTTTACCTTCATATACTATTCCTGCTGCTAATTTATCACATAACATTTCTGCTGCATATTTATATGGAATAATAGGTGTTGGATTTGGAGCTAGTTCATCGACCCAGTATTCATGATGATGTTTATTTCTTCCTTTATGGTGTAACCATGCTTCTGAATATCCTTTGTCTTTTTTAGCTTCTGTTATAGGAGAATGAGTTCCTACATAATATTTTATACTTTCACTAAATTCTGTCCAAGAATATTTTGAAAGGTCATGTGTCAATCCTCTCCAATATAATCCCAGTTTACAGCATAATTTAAATACTACCCATTTATGATGAGTAATCAAACAAAAATGTTTTACAATATTTTTTAGTAACATTTATAATCTTTCCTCTCCTATATAAGTCTACTACAACTTTTTTCTAAAATCAATAAATTTTATAGTATTTTTTGCATACAATATATATTAATCATGCAATAATGGAGGAAAGATTTTATGTGTGGATTTGTTGGATTTTCTAATTTTAAAGAAGATATATCTAATTCAAAAGAAATTATAGAAAAAATGAATTTATCTCTTATAAATCGTGGTCCAGATGAACAAGGTTATTACATAAATAAAAATGTCGCTTTTGGACATAGGAGGCTTATTGTAATTGATCCAGAAGGCGGAAAGCAACCAATGATTCAAAAATATTCTTATGGGGAATATGTAATTGTTTACAATGGCCAGATTTATAATACAAAAGAACTAAGAAAAACTTTAGAAGAAAATGGATTTACTTTTAAAGGCCATAGTGATACAGAAGTTTTGTTAAAAAGTTATATACATTTTGGAAATGAAGTAGTAAATCATCTAAATGGTATATTTGCATTTGCAATTTGGAATGAGCATAAAAAAGAATTGTTTTTGGCAAGAGATCATTTTGGAGTAAAGCCATTATTTTATACAATACAAAATGATACACTTATTTTTGCTTCTGAAATTAAAGGAATTTTTGAATATCCAAATGTCGAAAAGATTTTAGATAATCAAGGAATATGTGAATTATTTGGTATTGGCCCTGCTCATACCGCTGGAACTACTGTTTTTAAAAATATTTATGAAATTAAACCTGCCCATTTTGCTATATTTAATAATTCGGGGATTCATATAGAAAGGTACTGGAAATTAACTTCAAAAGAACATAAAGATAATTTGGCACAAACTACTGAAAAACTAAAATTTTTATTAAATGATGCTATAACTAGACAATTAGTATCTGATGTTCCATTATGTACGTTTCTTTCTGGAGGCTTAGATTCTAGTATAATTACAAAATTTGCTGCTGATTATTGTGAAAAACAAGGTTTGCCACCTTTAGATACTTATTCTATAGATTATGTGGATAATGACAAAAATTTTGTTAAAAGCGATTTTCAACCAAATTCTGACAATTACTATATTAATTTGATGAATAAAAACTTGCATACACATCATCATAATATAGTTATTGATACTCCAGAACTTGCATCATATTTAAAAGATGCAATGATTGCTAGAGATATGCCTGGCATGGCTGATATCGATTCTTCTTTACTTCTATTTTGTAAGAATGTCAAAAAAGAAATGACTGTTTCATTAACTGGTGAGTGCGCAGATGAAATATTTGGTGGATATCCATGGTTTTTCCGTAAAGACGCTTTAGAGAGTAATACTTTTCCTTGGTCTATTGCAATTAATGAAAGACAAAAGTTATTAAATTCTTTTATTGGCAACAAAGTAAAATTGAAAGAATATATTGATTTTAGATATAATGAAAGTTTGAGTGAAGTTGAAATATTGGATATTGATAGTAAAGAAACTGCTGAAAAACGTAAAATTTCTCATTTGACATTAAATTGGTTTATGCAGACTCTTTTAGACCGTTCTGATAGAATGGCAATGTATAGCGGTTTTGAGCTTAGAGTTCCTTTTTGCGATTATCGTTTGGCTGAATATGTTTGGAATATTCCTTGGGAGATGAAGGCTTTAAATGGAAGAGAAAAAGGCTTACTTAGGTATGCTTGTCGAGATTTTCTTCCTAGTGAAATTGTTGATAGGAAAAAATCTCCGTATCCTAAAACTCATAATCCTACTTATTTAGCTAAGGTTAAAGATATGCTAACTGATATTATGAAGGATAAAAATGCTCCTATTAATAGTTTGCTTAATAGAGAATATATTTTAGATATTTTGGATACTGATGGGAAGGCTTTTTCTAGGCCTTGGTTTGGTCAGTTGATGACTCGGACCTCAACTTATGGCATATCTTTGTCAAGTTAACATGTGGCTTGAGAAATACCAGCCTAAGATTGAATTATAAAGTTAATTAAAAAGCATCTCCAATAAATGGTGATGCTTTTTTGACAGTTTATGAACAACTACATTACTTCGTATTTTTCTACCATTCTAGCCAAAAACTCTAAATTAGTTGGTCGTTTTCCTCCCCACAGTTCATAACATTTTTTAGAATCAGTATTTCTCGCTAAAGTTTCTATAGCATTACGAATTGCCCTTTCAACTTTTGACGGAGTCGTATTATGGATTTCAGCCACTTCTGGATACAATCGTGTAGTTATAGCTGTAAGATAATTTCTATCCTTAATACATAATATTATTGCGGTTCTAGAGTAGCTAAAGCCTTTAATATGTGTCATCATGCCAAGTTCATGAAGATATCTCGTGACAATTATCTCATCTACTCTGTCTGCTTCATTCGTAAATTCAGTATCTTGCGAAATCTCCTCCGTCTTGTCTAATTCTTGTAACAAAATTTCTAAAATTTCATTACTTCTCCGATTCAACTCCCTCATTTCTTTCAATAATAATACTTTCTGATTCTCTGTCATTTTTCTACCTCTTTCTTTTATTTCTGAAAATTTTTCCAGATACTATTATTTTAATACAAGTTTTACATAATGTCAATTTTTTTCTATGATGTATCTATATAAGTATTGGACTGATTTGTTCACCATCAAGTGCAAATTCAATTGTCTTAATTATATACTCAGCATCAAAGACAATAGACCTAGGTTTTGTAATTGGATTATCTTGTCTAAAAGGTACAAAATAATAATTTTTTCTATTCAATAATTTTCCTATGTTTTCAGCATTTCCACTTAATCCATTATTCGTAGAAGGTGCAATTACTAATGGTCTATTATTTCTTAGATGAGATTTTGCTGCCATTGTGGCTGGTGTATCTATAATATCACACGCTAATTTTGCCATTGTATTTCCTGAACATGGTGCAATTATCATTATATCTGTCATTTTCTTAGGACCTATTGGTTCAGCTCCTTGAATTGTATGGATTATTTCCTTTCCTGTTATGTTTTCGATTTCTTCAATAAAGTCTTTTGCTTTTCCAAATTTAGTATCTAAATTGTAACTGTTAAATGACATTATTGGTATGATTTCTGCTCCTAATTTTTTTATTTCTTTCATTTTTGGAATTACTTTTTGAAATGTACAAAATGAGCCTGTTAATATAAATCCTATTTTTTTGTCTTTTAAATCCAAAGTTTATTTACCTCCCTTCATATTACTTTATATATAATATGAAATTATGTAAATAAAGTTTGTTTTTAAACAATTAAAATCTGTCCTGGAAAAATCAAATTAGGATTTTGAATATTATTTGCTGTAACAAGATAATTTACAGAAACACCATATCTTCTAGCAATTTCGGATAAAGTATCTCCTCTTCTTACAGTATAAGTCGAATAAGTATTTTTAGGTATTGGATTCAAATTTGTAACATCACTTTCAGTTATTCTTAGCTTTTCACCTGGATAAATTAAGTTAGGATTTGTAATATCATTAAATTCCACAATATGAGCTACTGTAACATTATATTCTCTTGCAATTCTAGATAAAGTATCTCCTCTTTGAACAGTATAAATAATATCTCCTGTTCCTCTTGTTTCTTCTCCTTCAGTAGTTGAATTTGTTGGAATCTTAAGTTGCTGTCCTGGATAAATTAAATTTGGATTTGATATATTATTTATTTCTGCAATCTCTTCAGAAGTTGTTCCATATCTTCTAGCTATTGCCCATAATGTATCTCCCCTTTGAACTGTATATGTGATTGTTTCTGTATTGATTGTTCCTGTTGGATTTTCTGTTACTGGAACTTCAGATATTTCATCCAAAAAGATTTCTTCTGAAAATCTATCTAAATCAACCGCTCCACTTATACCATTTATTCTTCCTCTATCAGAATATTGTAATCCTATGTAATTACTCCACCTTGTCTGTATATTTTCTAAGCCTGCAGTATCACTATAATATGCAAGCCATAACTCATAATTTTCGGCTAACTCACTACTAAATCTAGTTTGGCTATTACTTAAATCACTATATATTATTATATCTTTGTTTGTTAATCTTCTAGTTGTTTCTAAAAAGACTTGTGCTATTTCGTTTGATTCTTCTACTCCAACTCCTCCAAAAGTTTCATAATCCATTACTAATTTACAGTCTGGCGTTTTACCAGAAATAACTGATGCAAAAAATCTTGCTTCTTGTTCTGCTTCTTCAGTATTTGTAGCTGTTAGGAAATGATAAAATCCTACTTTTAGTCCATTTGCTTTTGCATTTTCATAATTTATCTCAAAATACGCATCTTTTATATTTGTTCCTTGACTCGCTTTTATATATACTACTTCAATTCCACTTTCTCTTACTGATCTATAATCTATGTATCCTTGCCAATTACTAACATCTATTCCTTGATATTCTAAATTAGATAATGGAGTTATTGCCAAAACTGAATTCATATTTATCCAAAATATAAATGTGAAAATGCTGAGTAAACACAAAATAGATTTATGAACTTTTTTACACATAAAAAACCTCCCTTTTACATATTTATTCTATTATATGTAAAAAAAAGGTTTAGGTTATTTTAGAATTTCTAATAATTAATTATTTGCAGCTCTTTAATTTTGAATTAATATTCAGCAATTATTTCATTAATATTTTGCCATCTATCCCATTTTCTAAGTTGTTAATAAATGTATCTGCATCTTCTTTAGTTCCAACTATATCGCCATAATGAATAGGAACAGCTACTTTAGGCTTTATAATATTTACAAGTTCTGCCGCTTCTTTTGCTGTCATAGTATAAGTCCCGCCAACAGGCACAAAAGCTACATCACACTTAATCTTTTTATTTTCCTCAGTTATATCAGTATCTCCTGCAATATAATAGGAAATACCATCAATTTTAAGTATATATCCCACCCAATTATTTTCTTTAGGATGAAATTGTTTGTTTACATTATATGCTGGAACTGTATTTATTTCTATATCTCCCTCATAATATGTTTGATATGGTTTTACACCAACTATTTTATTTTCAGAAAAACCTATACTTTTGGCATTTTCCACATAATCTTCTGTAACATATATTTTAGTATCAGCTTTTCTTACTTTCTCAATATCTTCTTCAGAAAAATGGTCATAATGAGAATGAGTAATTAATATAATATCTGCATCTTTATAATTTTCTTTTATATGAAATGGATCTACATATATTATTTTTCCTTTATCCATTCTTATTGAGCTATGACATAAAACTTCAATATTGTTTAACATATTATCAACTCCTTTATGCCATAATTGTATCACATTAAATTTATAAAAGAAAGACTTTAATAATAATGATATCTATTATTCATTCCGTTATATCCCCAGCTACTTGATATTGTAATAAATTTAATTGAATAAATATCGCAATAAACTAAACTATCACTCTCTAGCGAACGTAATAAAATGTAACTTGCTCCTACATCTTCTAAAATTCCAATCCTATCTACTAAATTATTTGTCCCTATTAAAAATTCCACTCTCATTAGTTTTCCTATTTGCTCTCTCAAAAAAGCTGGTGTATAAATAGAATTTGTTAAAATCTCTGGTGAATTTTGATTTATCTGTACATTTCTATTTTCTCTTGTATTTTGATTTTCTTGATTGCTTGGCATAATTAACTCCTTATTAATAAATTTAGGTTTTGTAAGGTTTACCTATAACCTTTTAAGTTTGACTATATAAAGCAGTTGGTCTATAAAAGCAATGTTCACCTAATCTTGTATGATCTGTTGCACAATCAAATTGACCTTGCTGAAATATTATATTCCTAATATTTCCTCCTTGTGATATTCTTGCATATTCCCCATCAGATACATTAACTCTATTCATTACAACTGTTGCAACAGCCCTCATTCCGGTTGTCTCCTTCTCCTCCTGCTTCGCATTGTATAATTCTAGCTAATAATTCTCTATCTGAATATGCCATAGTCCTCTCCTCCATATTCCTATTATATGATTAGTTAGTTTGTCCTATTGACATTTGTGCAACAAAAAACTGACTAATCTATTACTAAATTAGTCAGTTTGCACACTAGATATATCAGATATTTTAGCTGCAAAATATGGTAGGTCTTTTGAATTCTCTTTTAAAAATATTGTAAAAGTATCATCAACTAAAAACTCTCTTGGTTCATCAGTTGCAATAGCTGATTCTCTTACCATCATTCCAGCTTCACTTTTTATCTCTCCACCTTTTTTATCTAATTTAAATTTAATAGTTTGAAGTGCTGTTTCTATTTCATATATGTCTCCATTAGAAAATTCAAATGGTTGTGCTTCTAATTCTTTAAATTCTTCTTTTAATTCAAAAGTAATATTAGGAATTTTTAAAATATCCTCTTCTGCAAATTTCTTGTTTCCTTCATAATTATCAGATTTTTCTTCTATTTCATCATAGATATCTTTAAATGTATTTTCATTGTTTCCTCTTGAAATAATTACTTCGTCATTACCTTTAGTTATTAATTTTATTGCAAAATCATCTTTAGAATTATAATATAATACCTCTACTTGATTTCTTACTTCATCTGATGTTGTATTATCAATTCCAAAATATTTTACATTTGAATAATTCCCAAAATTCCCATCTTTTAATTCTGTAAATTCTTTTGGAAATTCAAATTCTTTTTTTAGCATTGCATATAAAAAGTAATCTTTATTTCCTGTATCATTCCAATTAAAATCATCTAAAATATCACTTGTTTCATTAAATTTATCTTTAATTGCTTTTTCTATTTCTTCTTTTAATTCTATACTTGGAGTTCCATATTTTTTATAATAACTATCTTCAGATAATTCATTAGTAGTAAAAGTACCTTTATTTAAGTTCTCTACTACTTTCAATTGTGGTGTAAAAACAATATCTTGTTTTGCTAAGTCGTTTTTTAAATCATTCCATATCAAATTAAATGTACCACACCAAACAGAATTATTAGTAATCGTATCTTCTAATGATAATATTACATCTGTACCTTCTGTTAAAGTGGTTGAAGCTATTGGATTTGTTGGTTCGTTATTATTAATTTTATTTTTATCAATAATATACCATATTCCAAAAATTAATAGAATAAGTAATAATATTATTCCTATTATTATTAAAACTTTTTTCTTCATAACATCACCCCTTACTTTTCATGTTTAAATTATATATTAGTTAGGATATTTATTCAATATTTTTTTATAAAAAGATTTGTCACTTTTTTGCATATTATGATATACTTTGATTGGTGATAATTTTGAAAGCTTTATTTAAAAATAAAACTACTTATTCTAAAGAAGTTTATGATAAATTTTTAGAATTTCATAGAAATAAGTTTGGTTTAAGATATAAAATATATAATATATTAATCATAGGTATAATTTTAGCATGTATTGTTTATCTAGTTGCATATCATATATATAGTAGTGCTATAGTTTTTTGCATTATACTTGTTGGTTTTATAATTTGGAGATTTTTTAAGCCTATTTCTGATGCTGTAAAAGAATATAAAAGCGACAAAATACAAAATTCTACTACTTATATATTTAATTTTTATGATAATTATTTTACTGTACAAGATAAAAAGAATATTTCTAAAATAAAATATCACAAATTGTATCGTATTTTTTCAACTAGAGATTTCTTTTACTTGTATATAGATAAGACTTATGCTTATTTGATTGATAAGTCTGGTTTTATTGTAGGAAATCCAAAGAATTTTTATAATTTTATTAAAAAGAAAAAAGCTTTTTTGCCTTTTAGATAATTTATTTGAATTGAGCCTTATTTTTTAAGATTTTAAGGCTCAATTATACTGTATTTTTATATTTTATTCCATGAATTGTTCTTTTTTCCAAACAAATATTTGACATTTCATTTTTTTGTGATATAATATGTACAAATGTTTGGTATGTGAGGATAAAAAATGGACATATTTGAAAAACTAAAGATACTAGCAGATTCTGCAAAATATGATGCTTCCTGTAGTTCTAGTGGAAGTAATAGAAAAAACAAAAATAATGGAATTGGAAATGGACACGTTTCTGGAATTTGTCATAGTTGGGGTGCTGATGGAAGATGCATATCATTATTGAAAATCCTAATGACAAATTCCTGTATGTATGATTGCAAATATTGTATTAATCGTGCAACAAACTCTGTTAAAAGAGCTACTTTCACACCTCGAGAAATTGCAGATTTAACTATAAATTTTTATAAAAGAAATTATATAGAAGGTTTATTTTTAAGTTCTGCTGTTATAAAATCTCCAGATTATACAATGGAAATGCTAGTTCAAACTGCAACTATACTAAGAAATGAATATAATTTTAACGGATATATACACTGTAAAACAATACCTGGATGTAGCAAAGAATTAATTGATAAATTAGGTGCATTAGTTGATAGAATGAGTATTAATATTGAATTACCTTCTAATGATAGCTTAAAATTACTTGCTCCACAAAAAGAAAAAACAGGTATTTTAAAACCTATGAATTATATTTCAAATAACATACAAGAAAACAAGCTAATTAAAAGCAAATTCAAACCTAAATTCGTACCTGCAGGACAAACCACTCAAATGATTATTGGAGCAACACCTGAAAGTGATTTAAAAATTCTAAAACTTTCTGAAGGTTTATATCAAAAATTAAAGTTAAAAAGAGTATATTATTCTGCATATATAAGTGTAAATAATGATAGAAACCTTCCAACTTTAGAAGCACCACCTCTACTTCGTGAAAATAGGCTATATCAAGCTGATTGGCTTTTACGTTTTTATGGTTTTAAAGCTGATGAGCTTTTGGATGAAACACATCCTAATTTCAATCACATCTTAGACCCCAAATGCGATTGGGCTCTAAGACATATTGACCAATTTCCTATCGAGATAAATACTGCTGATTATTTTACTTTACTTAGAATTCCGGGTATTGGAGTTATTTCAGCTAAAAAGATTATACGAGCAAGGCGAACTTTTTCACTTGATTTTGAAGCACTAAAAAAGTTAGGAGTTGTTTTAAAACGTGCAAAATATTTTATTACTTGCAAAGGTAAATATTTTGATAAAGTATATAAATTTAATCAAAATTTCATTGAAACAAATTTAGTTTATCAAGAAAAAGTTGATAATAACAGAAAATTAAATTATGAACAATTATCTTTGTTTAATAATAATCTTAATTCTTATACTAATATAACAAATGAAAAAACTTTGTTATTTAACAAATTACAACCTACAAAGGAGGATAAAATAAAATGTCTAACTGGAAACTTATAAACAAAACCTATTTATATGACGGAACTTTTGATGGTCTTTTAACTATTGTTTTTAATTCATATTCAAATAAAACATTGCCACAAAAAATTTATAATGTTAATGAATACACACAAAATTTTTTAGACAAAACAGATTACATAGAAACAGATTATAAAAAATCTCAAAGAGTTTTTAATGGAATTGAAAAAAATATTTGTTATGAAGCATTATATAATAGTTACAATGCTTTTCTCTCAAATGAAAAAGATAAAGAACTATATATTTTAAAATATTTATGTAATGGCTTTGATGTAGGTCCAAAAATTAATAACATGTTAACTGTTTCTTATGTTTTCAAAGTTATTAACATGAGAAGAAGAGCTTTATCTGAATGCCACAAATTAAAAGGGTTATTGCGTTTTCAAGAAATCGGTGAAAATCTTTGCTATGCTAAAATTCATCCTGACAACAACATTATAGAACCTCTAGGACATCATTTTATTAATCGCCTACCTTCTATGAATTTTATAATTCATGATAAAAATAGAGAAATTTGTTTTATTTATAATAGCAAAGAATACAGAATTATAGATAGTTCAAATTTAAAAATACCTGAAATCTCAGAACATGAAAAAGTTTATCAAGATTTGTGGAAAATGTTTTTTCAAACTATCGCTATTAAAGAAAGAAAAAATCCAAGATGTCAAATGCAATTTATGCCTAAAAAATATTGGAAAGATTTAATAGAAATGTCTAATTAATCTATACAAGCAACAAACTTTTTAGTGTATAGAAAAATCAACTTTCAGTTAGTTTGTTGCTTTACATTTACTAAAAAATTATTCCAAGTCCACAACCTCTAGATCTTTTAAAGCTGGATTATATATATTTTTACCAGTATAATCAAATCTTGAACCATGACATGGACAATCCCAAGTTTTATCAGCATCATTCCAATTTAAAATACAACCCAAATGAGTACAAACTGGTTTTACTGCAAACATCTTTCCTTCAATATCTTTATATATTCCAACCTTTTCTCCATTCCATTCAATTATTTGTCCAGTTTCTTGCTTTATATCATCAAGACTTATCTCATCATTTAATACTTTTTCAGGCTTTTCAATTCGTTCTACAACAAGTGATTTTACTGTTTGACTAACCATATTTTTAACTTCATCTTTATTTACTATTGGATTTAAACGTGTTGCTTCAAAAACTTCGCTATATTCATTTTCTTTTCCAATAATTTTATCAGTAACAATTCTAGCTGCAACATTTGAAGAAGTCATTCCCCACTTATTAAATCCTGTTCCAACATACATATTAGGCAAAGTATTTGAAAACTCACCTATGTATGGAATTTTATCTAAAGTTATACAATCTCTTGTACTCCAACGATATTTTATTTCACAATTTGGATACCATTGTTTTGCTTTTTCTTCTAATAATCCATAACTATCTTTATAACATATATTTTCTCCAGTTTTATGGTCTCCTCCACCTAGCAAGAGAATTTCTTTATCTCCATCTTTAGCTGTTCTAAAAGAATAAATTGGAGATTGTATATTTATATACATACCATCAAAAAGCTCTGATTTTGTATCTATTCCAATAACATAAGATGAACTTTGGTACATCTTTGCAAAGTATACTCCAGGAAAATTTATAAATGGATAATGGCTTGCAAGTACAACATATTTTGCTTTTACCGTATTGTTTTCTGTATAACATATATAACTATCTCCATCTCTTTTAATATCATAACATGTTGTATTTTCAAATATTTTTCCTTTAGCATCTATAATCTGTTTAACTAAGCCATCTATATATTTAATAGGATTAAATTGTGCTTGATTTTTGAATTCAATAGCTGAAACAATTTCAAAAGGTAATGGGACTTCTTCTATTTTTGAAGCTTCAATATCCAATTCTTTTAATGCATGTAATTCTTCATTTATCTTATCAGATTCTGATTTATTTGTTGTATAAACACAACTATTTTGCCTTTCAAAATCACAATCTATTTGATTTTGAGTAATTATCTTTTCAATTTCTTGTATAGATTTTTGATTTGCTAAATAATATTTTCTTGCAAATTCTTTTCCATATTGATTTAATAAATAATGATAAATTAAACCATGTTGGCTTGTAATTTTAGCAGTTGTATGTCCGGTAACTCTATTTGCAATTTTATTTCTTTCAAGTATTGTTACATTATATCCTTTTTGTGTTAAATAATATGCAGTGCTAATTCCAAAAATCCCAGCACCTATTATACATACTTGGGTTTCTAAATCTTTTTCTAATTTAGGAAATTTCTCTTTTGTTTTTTCATTTAACCATAATGAATTCATGTTTTTCTCACCTTCTTAAATTATATTATTGCATAAATTTTAATTTTCTATACAAAAAAAAGAATTGATGTAACAGTAAATCTTAGTAATTACATCAATTCAATCTTTTTTATTATTTTTCAATCAAAACTATTTAAATCTTCTCAAATAATTATCCATCTTATCAACAAACTCTTCATTATTCTTAGTTTGAGTCATTTGACTAATTACTTGTTCAGTAACATCTGCAACAGGTAAACTATTCATAGCTTTTCTTAAAGCAAATACTGTTTCTCTTTCTTTTTGGGTTAGCAATAAATCTTCTCTTCTAGTTCCAGATTTATTAATATCAATAGCTGGGAATATTCTTCTTTCAGACAATTTTCTATCCAAGTGAACTTCCATATTACCAGTACCTTTAAATTCTTCAAATATAACATCATCCATTCTACTTCCTGTATCAATTAAAGCTGTTGCTAAAATTGTTAAACTTCCACCAAATTCAATGTTTCTAGCAGCTCCGAAGAATTTTTTAGGTTTATGCAATGCAGCTGGATCAATACCTCCTGACAAAGTTCTTCCTGATGATGGAATAACCAAGTTATATGCTCTTGTTAGTCTTGTTATACTATCTAATAATATTACAACATCTTTTCCTTGTTCTATTAATCTTTTAGCTCTTTCTAATACCATTTCTGCAACTTTTACATGATGTTCTGGTAATTCGTCAAATGTAGAATGTATAACTTGTCCTTTTATTGAACGTTTCATATCTGTTACTTCTTCTGGTCTTTCATCTATAAGTAACACTATTAATTCAACTTCTGGATTATTTGTACTAATTGCATTTGCAACTTTCTTTAATAAAGTTGTTTTTCCTACCTTTGGTGGAGCAACAATCATACCTCTTTGACCTTTTCCAATTGGGCACATTAAGTCAATAATTCTTGTTGCAATTTCGTTTGATGTTGTTTCCAATTTTAATCTTTCATTTGGATATATTGGTGTCAATTCATCAAATCTTTTTCTTTTCATTGCTTTTTCTGGATGTTCACCATTTACTTCTCCAACAAAAATTAATGATGGGAATTTTTCTCCTTCACGAAATCTAGAGATACCTTTAATTACATCTCCCGTATCTAGCCTAAATCTTCTAATTTGTACCATAGATATGTATACATCTTTTTCACTTGATAAAAAGTTTTCTCCTCTTAAAAATCCATATCCGTCAGGTAAAATATCCAAAATCCCTTCTACTATTTCGTCACCTTCATTTGTTAATTTATAATCAACAATAGGTTCTCCATTTTCATCATATTGCCTTTCATGCTTATTTTCATCTTCTTCCTCTTGTTTAGCCTCCTCTTGTTTAGTATCTTCAACATTAATTACTTGCTCTAATACAGTAATTAATTCATCCTTTTTTAATTTTGAAATGTTTTTTATATTATTTTTTTTAGCTAATTCTTTTAATTCTGTTAATGTTAAATCTTCTAATTTTGACATACTATCCTCCTATATTTTATTTTTTATTTTAATTATATTAAATTTTGAAATTGTATTGGGAATTTGTAACGAAATAATATAACAATATTATTATAACACATATTTTTAAAAAAAGAAACAATTTTTACCAAAAAAAGGAAAATAATCTAAAAAGATTACATTCCTTGATTAATATATACTCTTTCATTAGGGTAATACATATCTAGCATATCTCTAGCAGTTTGTTCAATAAATTCTAAAGAATCAACATTATCTTTTTGATTTGTTAACTCTTCTTTTTCTTCTTCTGCCTCTGCAATTTTTGCATTTAATTCTTCACTATTTCTGCTATATTGATTTAATGTTTTTTGCTGATTTATTAAAGTAAATATAAAATAAATAGCTATCAATAAAATAATTAATCTTTTTAATAATTTTTTCTTTTTCATAAGTAATATATCTCCACATTTAAGAATTTCCTATAAATATATTATTCTACTTTTTTCTCTTAAATCCTTCTAATATTTTAAATTTTTTAGAAATTTATAAAATTTCTTGTTTTTTATTGTAAAAACAAGAAAAGTTCATCTTGAAAGATGTTTTTCTTTGTTTAAACTAAGATTTTTTTGTAGATTTTTAATAAAATTTTCTTTTTTAGAATTTAGATTATTTCCTGATTTAATAATTAATTTTTTAACAAAACTTAAAGGTTTGTATAAAATTTTTTTTACAAATTTATATATCCATTTAAATGGTGTAATTATAATATTAAAGATTTTTTGAATTATATTTTTTATAAAATTGATTATTGTAACATTAATCTTTATAACATATGAACTTACCAATGTCATGTAGAAAATCACACCTATTAATATTGCAATAAACATGAAAATTCGGATTTCTCCATTATTAAATGTAAAGGTACTATATAAAACAATAAAACCTGTTAAAATCCAAAATAATATATCCTGAATATATGTAATCGTATCTTTTGTTTTGATGGTTTTTCTAAGAATTCTAAAGAAATCAAATAAAACTCCAATAATGATTCCATTAATAATGAAAATCAGAAATAGATATGCTTGATTTGTAACCATATTGCCTCCTTATTATTTAAGTATAAAATTCAAACCTAATACTAATTTTCTTATTTAAATATTTTATTCAATATGCTTCCACCTTTATTTTTATCTATTTCCTTATCACTATATGCTAAATATGATATATCTCCTTCAACTATTACTTCTGAGGTATCAATACTTAATTTGTTTATTCTAATGTTTTCGCCTTTCACTGTCAAAAGTCCTAGTTCTGTTTCCACCATCACTACTTGGTCATCAAAACTAAGTACGTCTATAACTCCTGATATGCTTAGTTTCCCTCTGTTTTCTAAGATTAAGTTTTGGATTACTCCTGTGGCTGTTTGCTTTCTTTCATCTATGGTCATACTAAAACCCCCTATTTATTATTGCTCTACGCAATTCTAATTTTTTAATTTTCCTGCTATTTATATGTATTCAGAGTTTGTCTTTTTTAGAACTGAAAAAAAGAAAGTTGCGTTAACAACTTTCAAAATTTACAATTTGGACACAATACTTAATATATCTTCATTTTTACTTCTTTACCCTTAAGTAATATATATTTTACTTATAATATACAATATCTATTATCTTAACCATTCCACAATTCTATTTCCTTTTATTGCTCCCCATGGAGCTCCTTTTATGTCTCCTTCTTTTTTATCAATATAAATATGTTCTAACGAATTTATTCCTGAAAAGGTATTTTCTTCTATTATTTCTATACTATTTGGTATGTTTATACTTGTTAACCCTGTATATGAGAAAGTCATACTTCCAAGTTGTTTTATTCCATTATGTAATTCTATTTCTGTCATTTTGTTTTGATAATAAAATGCATATTCTCCTATTTTAGCTACAGTATCTGCTACTACAAATTTCCCATGTATTTCATTAAACACTGTTATAATCTCGGTTCTATCTTTATTATAAAGAACATTCTTTTCTACTGTGTAATTTGAATTGTTTTCATCAATAGTTACAGTCCCATAATAGTTTCGATTCTTAAATAATGGATTTATATCAACTACATTAGCTCCTATATTTATTTTTTTTAATTTAGTATTTTTTCTTGAAAAGACATTAGCTTGGATAGTTGTAACAGAGTTAGGAAAATTTATTTCTTCTATATTAATAGCTAATGTAAAAGCATTACTATATATTGTAGTTACTGTATCCTTTAGTTGTACAGTTTTATTTTTGGTAAAGCATATTCTCAAAATTGTTTTGTTATAGTCGTATACGCATTCATTCTCAACTACAAAATTTTTATTATTTGAATTCACCTCTATATTTTCTATTGTTTCTGGTAATTGATAAGCACCTCCGAATATCTTCAAGACTAGCGGGTATGATTATTGTAGTGATATTATTGTATGGAGATATATTTATATTAAAATTTACTATTCCCTCTGGTATTTCAAATGTAGTAACTGTATTTAATACTTTGTTAGATATAAATAATATCTCTGTTTTTTGTCTTGTCATTAATAATCCACTATTTTTATCGTATATATAATTTAAATTGTCCGGCGATATGTCAATATCATATAAATTATTACATCCTGAAAAAACATCATTTCCTATACTCATTACATTTTTTGATAATTTTATATTTATTAGTGATATACAATTCAAAAAAACTTGATATCCTATTGTTGCAATTCCTTCTGGTAATTCTATATTTTCTAATTTTTTACAATTTGAAAATAACTGAGGATTCAATATTATTATTTTCGATGGTATATTTATTTGTTTTAAACTTATACAATTACTAAACGTTGCCCTTCCTATACTCGTTAAGCTTTCTGGTAACTCTATATTTATTAAATTTTCACAATTACAAAATGCATTTTCTCCGATATACTCTACTCCTTCTATTGTTCCATCTTCATTTACTTTTTCTTGCATTATTATTGTCTCTAGTGTTGTGTTATTTCTAAATGCATTTCGCTCTATCCTTTTTACTGTACTTGGTATTATTATTGTTCTTAATCCTTCTAAATTTGCAAATGCTCCCTCTCCTATTGCTGTTACTGAGTCTGGTATTGTTAAACTTCCTGTGTTTTCATCCATTAATAATAAGTTTCCATTTGATGACCATAACACTCCATCTCTTATATCATATGGATTTACTTCTATTCCTAACCTTTGGGCTACTCTTACTTCATTTTCATTTTGGGTATTTATTAACAATTCTCCTTTTATTACTTCTAATTTTTCAAAATATTCATCACTTATATCTGGTATTATTGTTTTTATATTTCCTGTTTCTCCACTTTCTTTTGTATTATAGTTTAATTCCACTTTTCCTGCTGTTAAGGTTTCTTCCTCAAAGTTTCTATTCTCATTATATTTTTCTACCTTATATAATTCTAATTCTTCTTTATACCTTGACAATTCTGTTGATAATTTTGCTTCGTCTGCCTTTGTTAATATTCC
>CALXFF010000036.1 GCA_944387525.1 uncultured Clostridia bacterium
GGTCAGGCTGGTCTAATAAACTATTCCAGTCTAATTTTTTACAGCCTAACCATCGATAACATACTAAACATTATTGTCTTGCTAATATTAGCAGGAGTAAGTATTGCAGCATTGACTGGTGACAATGGAATATTGACAAGAGCAAGTGATGCAAAAATAGAAACAGCAGTAGCAGCAGTAAAAGAAAATTTGCATTTAGAACAGATAGAAAAAACAACTGATGAAGAAGAATTAACACCAGAGACACTATTAGCAGAAGGAAGAGTAAAAAGAACAGTGCAACAAGCAGAAGACGAAAACTATTATATGTATTATGCACTAAAAGAAGATGCAGTAGAAGGAATGCAAGGAATGGGGAAAGGAAATGTAGCAAGTTTAAGAGATGTATTTTTAATAGATGACGAATTAAATGTAAAATATATAGCAAGTAATGGAAAAGAATATGGAGATGAATTAGAAGAAAAGATATTAGAAGATGAAACAAAGATAAGGTTTGCGAGTAAAGCCTTTAGCGAATACGTATCAAGAATATCAGGAGCACCAGAAGAAGAAATGAAGTTTGAATGGATGAAAAATCAGACAACTTTATACATTAATCGGCATAGAATTAGAAAATTTAGAAGATTTAATATTTTTCCCAAACTTGACTTCAATTACTTTGCAAAATATGGAGTTTATTAATCTTAATGGAATTGAAAGCTGTAAGAAATTGAAAAATTTTTCTGCAATTGATGCCCGAGTTAAAGATTATAGTCCATTATCTTTTTTAACTAATATAGAGGAAATCTATATACAAGGATCAGGAGCTTTAAAAGATAAAGATTTAGAAAATTTAATAAATAGCATTAAATCTTTCAAAAAATTAATCAAATTATCTTTATATGCTACTAATTTAGAGGACATCTCATTGTTAGATGAATTAAAAAATATAGATTCATTAAAAAATTTAAATTTAGGTGTTAATAAAATTAAAAATTTAGAACCATTAAAAAATTTAACTAATCTAAAATATTTAGACTTGAGAAATAATTTGATTTTTGATATTTCGCCATTAAAAAGTCTTACAAAACTAGAAACTTTATATTTAATGAATAATGATATAATAGATATAACACCTTTGGCAAGCAATAAAAATTTGGTATACTTAAATTTAAAAAATAATCCCAAAATTGATGGAGATAGAAATAATTACGATGAGCAAGGAATAAAGGATTTAGATGAAATAGGTAAAATATTAGATAGAAATGGAACTATTTACTTGGATAGTGAACAATTAGATTTATTTCATAATTATAGAAATATAAACTTAAGTAACGAAAACTTATCCACATTAGATATTTTAGATGGAATGACTCAAATTGAAAATTTGAATTTAGGTGGCAATAAATTGACATTAGAAGATGAAAAATCTCAAGAAATTTTGTCTAGTATGAAAAATTTAAAATATTTATATTTAGAAAATAATCAATTGACAGATATATCTGCAATTAATAATTTAAAAAATCTAAATACATTATATATAATGGGAAATGAAAATATAAATTTAGGTCAAATAGAAGATATCATATCAAATTTAGCTAATTTAAGATTAGGAACAAATGCTTTAAAAACTATAACAAATTGTAACCCTACAAAGATAGAAAAATTAAATATTGATAACAGCGTTTACATTACAGAAATACCAGATTTATCTAAATTGACAAGTTTAAAAAGATTATCATTAGCCAGTTTGACAGGAGTAAATGACTTTTCCTTTGTTTCTAATTTAAATAGTTTGACGAATTTAACTTTAAATGGTAATAATCTGCATAATAAAATGCCAGATTTATCTAAATTGACAAATTTACAATCAATTTCTCTAAGTAATTGTTCTTTATGGAGTGAAGATTTAGAAAATTTAAAGGTATTGAGAAACAATAGTAATTTGACAATAAATTTAAGTAATAATGCAATAATAGATGCAACAACATTATTAGAATTAAATTCAAATACAAAAATAAATTTAACAGGAAATATAAACTTGTCACAAGATTCAAAAGATAAACTAAAAGAATATTTTGGAAGTAATGTCACATTTTAAAGACAATTTATAATTAGCATGGCTAAGTAAAAATAAATTAAAATATTAAGAAATGATATGACATTATTATTCCACTTTTGTATTGATAATAATTCTTCCTAACACCAATCTTCTTAAAACCAAACTTTTCATACAAATGAATAGCAGGAAGATTATCTTCACTAACCTCTAAAGACAAAGAAGATAGATTCAATTTTTTGCAAAGAGAAACAAGACTATTTAAAAGTAAATTACCAACACCTTGATTTCTCCAAGACTTTTTGGTAACAATATTCATTATATCAGCGGTATCAACCAAAATTTTAATACCAGCAAAACCAATGATTTCACCATCATTGGTTTTTGCTATAATATATTTTGAACTACTACTTTCTAATTCAGACTTTAAAATATTAAAATTCCAAAAATCGTCAAAATCAGAAATTAGAATATCTCTAATACTTTCCAAATCTTCTAATGACATTTCTTTTATATCAACTTTTTCTAACATTATAAAACTACTCTCCATGTTACAATATAATTTTTAATTACTATTTTTCATTTTTTCTTTTTCTTCAAGCAATCTTTGAGCCTGAGGTTTCTTCAAATATAAAGGTAAAACATCTCCAACATCTATGTTTTCATTATAATGTATTAGACCTGCAAGACCAAGGCTATAAGAATTTAAATCATTAAAACTATCATCTGCAAATAATACATTTGTAAAATAACTACTTATTTTATCTTTATAAATTTTGCAACCATCACCAACAAAAGTAATAGTAGTACTTTCAAAATTTTCAATACTATCTTTGCAATAACTATCTAATATAGCTAAGGTACTATCTATATTTTCAGTTTGTGGTTCAATTAGTTCTTCAAAAATTCCATCCTTATTTTCATATAAGGCGAAATAGCAATTATCATTTTTACAATTAATAATACTACAAACATAAGAATTATTTTTTACGACATTTCTTGTATTATAGGCTAAAGCCTCTAAAGAACTAATTCCAACACAAGGAATATCAAAACTATCATGAAAAGCCATAACAGTTGCAATACCAATTCTAATACCTGTAAAAGAGCCAGGACCTTTATCACAAACCAATAAATCTATATCTTTTAAAGATAAATTAAATTTAGAAAAAGCATTTTCAACCATTGGCATCAAATTTTCAGAGTGAGTTCTTCCGGTATTATTATCTAGGTTACAAATTAAATTTTCATCTTCCAAAATAGATACACCACAAATATCACTTGCAGTATCAATACTTAAAATTTTCATAGACAATCATTTTCCTTTCTTGTTTTTTGAAATTTATATAGGTCTATCACTTTTGTTCAAAATTCAAACAATTTGGCATGTTATTAATAGTTAAAATTCTTGAATTTTCATTATTATCATCTTTCTTGAATAATATATGAATATAATTTTCCGGTAAAGCATCTTGTATAATTTCTCCCCATTCAATTAAACAAATACCTTTCTCAAAATACTCTTCTCCACCGATTTCATAAAATTCAGAAGAATCTTCTAAACGATAAACATCAAAATGAAAAATTGGAAAATCTTTGTAATCATATTCATTAACTATAGTGAAAGTAGGACTTGAAATTTCATCTTGTAATCCGAAATATGATAAAAAACCTTCAACAAATTTTGTTTTACCTGAACCTAATTCACCAGTTAAAACAACCACATCACCTTTTTTTAACTGGGAAGCCAAAGTTTTTGCAAAATTCATAGTCTCAGCTTCACTATTGGAAATTACTTCCAAACTATTATTATCTCTTAAATTATCCATACGTTAGAACCTTTTTATACAAAATTTAGGTTTTTAAAGGATTTACCCATAAACCAAAAACCATAATCATTATAATATAAAAAATAAAAAAATTCAATCAAAAGCCTTGATAAAATAGCAACATTGTAATATAATTGTAACAAATTTGTAATAAAAAATATCTAAATAAATAATAATTTCTCCAAAAGTTTAGAAGAGAAGGGAAGATAGAAATGTTTAAATTTGGCTTAGGACAAGATATAGGAATTGATTTAGGAACAGCTACTGTAATTGCATATGTTAAAGGAAAAGGAATCGTATTAAGAGAACCATCAGTTGTTGCAGTGGATAACAATACAGGTGAAGTTTTAGCAGTTGGACAAGAAGCAAGAAGAATGTTAGGAAGAACACCTGGAAATATTGTTGCAACAAGACCTTTAAGAGATGGAGTAATATCAGACTATACCGTAACAGAAAAAATGTTAAAACATTTCATTAACAAAGTATGTGGAAAATTTATCTTTGCACCAAGAATTATGATATGTATACCTTCACAAGTAACAGAGGTTGAGAAAAAGGCTGTAATAGATGCAGCTTCACAAGCAGGAGCAAGAAAAGTATATTTAATAGAAGAGCCAATAGCAGCAGCAATAGGAGCTGGAATAGATATATCAAAACCATGTGGAAATATGGTAGTTGATATTGGTGGTGGAACAACTGATATTGCAGTAATATCACTAGGTGGATCAGTAGTTAGTACATCATTAAAAGTTGCTGGAGATAGATTTGATGAATATGTAGTTAAATACATAAAGAAAAAACACAATATAATAATAGGAGAAAGGACAGCAGAAGACTTAAAAGTAAACATCGGATGTGTATATCCTAAAATTCAAGATGCAGAAATGGATGTAAGAGGAAGAGACTTAGCTACAGGATTACCAAAAACAGTTACAGTAAAATCAAGTGAAATGCTAGAAGCATTAATTGAACCAGCGATGATGATTGTAGATGCAGTACATTCTGTATTAGAAAGAACACCACCAGAACTTGCAGCTGATATAAGTGACAAAGGAATATACATGACAGGTGGAGGTTGCTTAGTAGACGGTTTAGATAAATTATTACAAGAAAAAACAGGAATAAATGTAATGATAGCACAAGATACAGTATCATGTGTAGCATTAGGAACAGGAAAGGCTTTAGATAATTTGGATGCTTTAGAAGGAAAATCAAAGCAATAAAAAAGGGAAGGTTAGAAACCTCCCCAGGAAGGACTAGCCTTCCAAGTAGAACCAGGGTTCTGATGCCGAGATTTTAATCCCAGCACTGGTCAATGCATCGACTACAGCTTTGTCAGCTTCTGCCTTATCTTCAATGCCGGCTATTTCATAGCCGTGACTGACATTGAAGGCTTCTCCCATATAGGGGAACACCAAGAGGTTTGTAAACCAATGGTGTTTGGTAGATAAAGTACCAACTTTGCTTGTAGCAAGAGACTTCTTGACATTCTCGACAAGTTCGTCAAGAGTCATTTTCTCTCTCTTTAAAGATGAAGGGTCAATAGCTGTAATACATTCTTTCCGGTTCTTTTTTTCATTTTTGGACATAAGTATATGTCCTCCTTTCTTTTATTTGGTACTTGACCATACATATATTATAACATAATTATGTAAAAAAGTAAATGAATGCAATATGATAGAAATAGAATATATAAGTAAAAAAGGTTGGATGAAAAATATGAATAATGTAGCTTTTATAACACTAGGATGCAAAGTAAATCAATATGAAACAAATGCAATGATACAGCAATTTAAGAATAAGGGATATAACATAGTAGAGCATAATGAAAAAGCAGATATATATGTAATAAACACATGTACAGTAACAAATATGTCAGACAGGAAATCAAGACAAATGATAAGAAGAATGAAGGAACAAAATAAAGATGCAATAATAGTTGCATGTGGATGTTATGTACAAGTTGCACAAAAAGAAATAGAAAATATAGAAGAAATAGACATAGCAATAGGAAATAACGAAAAAAGTAGAATAGTAGAAATAGTAGAAGAGTATAAGAAAAAATATTTTAAAACAACAAAACAAAAAAATAGCTATACAGAAATTTCACAAGAAGAAAATTTAAATATATTAACAAAAGCAGGGAATGTAATTGCAGAAGATGTTATGCAACAAAAAGAGTTTGTAGACTTAGGAGATGTAACATATACATCAAAAACAAGAGCGACCATCAAAATTCAAGATGGATGTGATAGATTTTGTTCATATTGCATCATACCATATGCAAGAGGAAGAGTTAGAAGTAGAAAACCAGATAAAATTATAGAAGAAGCACAAGATATAGCAAAAGAAGGAATAAAAGAAATTGTAATAACAGGAATACACATAGCATCATACGGAAAAGACTTCAAAAATGAATATAAACTAATTGATTTATTAGAAGAGTTAAACAAAATAAATGGGATTGATAGAATAAGATTAGGTTCAATAGAACCATTGTTGATAACTGAACAATTTGTGGAAAGACTAAAAAAATTAGATAAAATATGCCATCATTTTCACTTATCTTTACAAAGTGGATGTGATGAAACTTTAAAAAGAATGAATAGAAGATATACAACAGAACAATTTAGAAATATTGTTAATATATTAAGAAAAAATTATGAAGATGTAATACTTACGACTGATATAATAGTAGGATTCCCGCAAGAAACAGAAAAAGAATTTGAAACAACATATCAATTTCTAAAGGAAATAAAATTCTATAAAATGCACATATTTAAATATTCACAAAGAAAAGGAACAAAAGCTGCACTAATGGAAGGACAAATTGATGGAAGTATAAAAGAAAAAAGAAGTCAGAAATTAATTGCATTGTCTGACGAAAATGAAGAAACCTACAACCAGCAATACATAAATAAAACAGTAGAAGTACTTTGGGAAGAAGAAAAAAATGGACATTATCAAGGACATACAAAAAACTATATATTAGCATATACAAGTAATAATGTAAGTGCAGATAAAAAAGAAGGTATAGAAAATAAATTAACAAAAGCTATATGCAAAGAAGCAAAAAAAGACCATATAGTAGTAGAAATATAAACAATAATCTTTACAAAAAAGAGAATAATACTTGATTCTAATAAAGGTAAAAACTAGAAAAATAGGTACAATGTAACAAAATTGTAATTTTGTTGTAATAAATATTTAATATAAAAATCAACGAAAATACTTGATAAATAACAAAATATATAGTATAAATAAATTAATAATTTATGTAATAACTACAAAGGAGGAAAAAACATGGCAGATTTAGGAGAAGAAAACAAAGTTTCAGGAGTTTTCGGAGGAGTAGAAATAGAAAATATAGGACAAGAACCAGAAAATGCAGGAACAATTAGACAACCAGAGAACAACAAATTAGTAAAAAGAGGATTTTGGAACAAGTTTAAAGCATTCTGGTTACAAGAAATTGACTGGAACAAAGAAATAAAAGTTGAATTAACACCATATCAACAAAAAGTTGAAGATGAAATCAACGAATTCTTACACCAAGAAATTACATGGGATAAAGTACATGATTTTTTATTCCAAGAAATTTCTTTTGGAAACAAGAAAGAACAAGCATAATGTCTCATTGGGGACGTTTCTCATGCGACATAATTAGTTGTATTAATCATTAGATTAATTAAATAATTATTGTAATTGTAAATTTTTAGTGAATTGATAAAAAAGTATGGCATTATTTATAGATATGTGCTATACTTTTTATGTTTTGAGGGGGCAAAACATATTTTTTTAAGGAGAGTGAAGTGTATGCCCCGTTCAGCACGACAAATTAGTAATACTAAAGTTTATCATATTATTTTAAGAGGCAATGATAAGCAAGATATATTCTATGATGAACAAGATTATAGAAAATTTATAAAAGAAATTAAAGAAACTAAGGAAAAATATCAATATATATTATATTCTTATTGTTTAATGCCAAATCATGTTCATATGGTACTATATGATAAAAACGAAAATCTATCAAAGATAATGCAAAGTTTAGAAATTTCATATTCAAAATATTTTTGTAAGAAATATGAAAAAGTAGGTCATTTGTTTCAAAATAGATTTTTAAGTAAAAAAGTTGATAATAAAGAATATTTTATATATCTTTGCAGATATATTCATCAAAATCCTGTAAAAGCACATATTGGTACATTAAATAGTTATGAATGGAGTAGCTATAAAGAGTACATAGGAAAATCGGAATTAATTGAAAAGAAAATGTTATTGAAAAAATTTGGAGAAAAAAACCTAGAAGCTATATATAATTTTGTGAATTATCATAAAACTAATATAGAAGACGTAGCTGGAACAGATTTAGTTGAGTTTGAAATGAGAGAAAGTCTAACAGATGAGGAAGTAAGAAAATATATACAAAACATTAGTAAAATGGATAATATTAATAAGATAAAGCAATTAAATAAAAAAGAAAGAAATGAAATGCTACGCAAGCTAATAATAATACCTAAAACTTCAAGAGCACAAATTGCACGAGTTTTAGGAATAAGCAAAAAGATTGTAGAAAGAGCAATGAAAGAAGAATAAAAATGAGAAAGGAGAAGGGGCTATAATAATTCAATTGCGACAAAATGTCGCATGAGAAACGTCCCCAATGCGACATGGCAAAAAGTAAAACAATATTTGTATGTAGTGAATGTGGAAATGAATCTAGTAAATGGCTTGGAAAATGCCCAGCATGTAATAGTTGGAACACTTTTTATGAACAAAAAGTAGTTGAAACAAAGTCAAGTAGTAGAAATGCAAGTAATGCAGAAAAAATAAATAACAAGCCACAAACACTTAATTCATATCAAGCCAAAGAGACTATTAGAACTTCAACAGGATTTAATGAATTAGATAGAGTTCTAGGAGGAGGATTAGTTAAAGGTTCTTTAGTTCTTTTAGGTGGTGAGCCAGGAATTGGTAAATCTACACTTATTTTACAAATTTGTGATAAAATTCAAGGTGAAGGAAAAGTTTTATACGTTTCAGGAGAAGAGTCTGCTGAGCAAATAAAAATGAGGGCAGATAGGCTTGAAATTAATAATGATGATATCCTATTTTTAGGTGAAACAGATATAGACATAGTAAATCAAGCAATAATAGATATAAATCCTAAACTTGTAATAATAGATTCTATTCAAACAATGTATTCAGAAGAAATAACTGCAGCAGCAGGAAGTGTAAGCCAAGTAAGAGAAATAACTTCACAAGTAATGAGAGTTTGTAAATCAAGAGCGATTACAACTATAATCATCGGACATGTTACAAAAGAAGGAAACATAGCAGGACCAAGAGTTTTAGAACACATGGTGGATTGTGTATTGTATTTAGAAGGAGAAAGATATTTTACATATAGAATTTTAAGAGGTGTAAAAAATAGGTTTGGTTCAACAAATGAAATAGGAATGTTTGAAATGAGAGAAGAGGGAATGTGTGAAATAACTAATCCTTCAGATATACTGATTTCTGAAAGAGAAGATAATCCAGCAGGTTCATGCATAGTATCATGTATGGAAGGTACAAGACCTATACTTGTAGAATTACAAGCATTGACATCTCAAACAATATATGGATATCCTAAAAGAACTGCAAATGGTATTGATTATAACAGATTAGCATTATTAATTGCGGTATTAGAAAAAAGAGTAGGATTACAG
This sequence comes from uncultured Clostridia bacterium, assembly GCA_944387525.1. GTDB lineage: Bacteria > Bacillota > Clostridia > TANB77 > CAG-508 > CAG-269. The sequence continues at coordinate 9,582 of CALXFF010000036.1, forward strand.
CTAGGTTCACAAGATGTATATCTAAATGTAGTTGGAGGTTTAAGAATTAATGAACCATCAATTGACTTAGGTATTGTTTTAGTTACAGCATCAAGTTTTAAAAATGTACCAATTCCAAAAGATATGGTTATAATGGGAGAAGTAGGTTTAACAGGAGAAATTAGAAGAATTAACAATATTGAAAAAAGGCTTAAGGAAGCGGAAAAATTAGGATTTAAAACTTGCATAATACCAGAAAGTAACAAAAGGGACTTGAAAGATAAGTTTAAATTAGATATAATATGTGTCAGAAATATAAATGAGGCAATGAAAAAGGCCGGATTATAAAAATATAAATAATTAAAGTCTAAAATGAAAAGGTGAAGAATTTTGAGAAAAGGTAAAGAAGATAACATTACAGAAATTCTAAAATTAATAGCTCCAGGAACACCTATAAGAGATGGACTAGAAAGCATATTAAGAGCAAAAACAGGAGCGTTGCTATTAATAACAGACAATGCAGAAGTGCTAAAAGAAGTAGTAGATGGAGGATTCACAATTAATGAGGAATATACATCATCTAAACTATATGAATTAGCAAAAATGGATGGAGCAATAGTATTAAGTGGAGATTTAAAAAGAATATTATATGCAAATGCACAATTAATACCATCACATGAAATACCAACATTAGAAACAGGTACAAGACATAGAACAGCAGAAAGAACAGCTAAACAAACAGGAGAATTAGTAATTAGCATTTCACAAAGAAGAAGTATAATAACAGTATTTAAAGGAAATGATAGATATATATTAGAAGATACAGATGTAGTACTAAATAAAGCAAATCAAGCAATACAAACATTAGAAAGATATAAAAAGGTATTTGATAATAAATTAAATTTATTAAATGAATATGAATTTAATGATATAGTAACACTTCAAAATGTAATAGTTGCAATACAAAGAGCCGAAATGGTAATGAGAATTGTCGAAGAAATACAAAGACAAATCTATGAATTAGGAAATGATGGAAGACTTGTTAGTATGCAACTTGAAGAATTGATAGGTGGACTAGAAAAAGAAGAAATACTAATAATCAAAGACTACATAGTACCACATGGAAGAAAAAAACAAACACCAGAAAAAGTAATAGAAGAATTAGAAAAATTACCATATGAAGATTTATCAAAAGATGCAATAATAGCAAAACTATTAGGATATGAAACATTTGATAATTATGATGAAGTAGCAGTGTACACAAAAGGATATAGAATTTTGAGTAAAATACCAAGAATGCCATCAAATATCGTAGAAAATTTAGTAGAATCATTTAAATCCTTCCAACATATCTTAGCAGCAGATATAGAAAGTCTAGATGATGTTGATGGAATTGGTGAAGTAAGAGCAAGGACAATAAAACAGTCTCTAAAAAGGATGCAAGAACAATTTATATTTGATAACTTAATTTAAAAAATAAAAAATAAAAAAGAAAACTTGAAAAAAATGACTAGATAAAAAGAAAACGAAAGGAAAGATAAAAAGATGAATAAATTAAAAAATATTTTATGGATTATAGCGTTAATTTTAGTAATAGTATTAATAGCAGGAGTTGGATATGGATATTACAGAAAAGCAACAATGGAAGTAACAAACCCAGTAGCAACAATGGAGGTCGAAAATTTTGGAACAGTAAAAATAGAATTATATCCAGACTTAGCACCAGAAACAGTTGCAAACTTTATAACACTTGCAAACAGAGGATTTTATGATGGATTAACATTCCATAGAGTAGTAAAAGACTTCATGATACAAGGAGGAGACCCAGAAGGAACAGGACAAGGTTCAGCTAAAATATCAGATTTAAAAGATGATGGAGAAGATACAGCATACTCAATAAAAGGTGAGTTTGTAGCAAATGGAGTAAACAACACTTTGAAATTTGAAGAAGGAGTAATAGGAATGGCAAGAAATGATTATACATCATACTCATCAACACTAACAGAAGAATCATATAACTCTGGAAGCTCACAATTCTTTATAATGACAGCAGATAACACATCATTAAATGGATATTACACAGCATTTGGAAAAGTAATAGAAGGAATGGATGTAATACATAACATAGAAAATGTAGAAGTAAAAGCAGCAGATGACAGCGCACAAACAGGAAACACAGAAGTAAGTACACCAGTAAATCCTGTAACAATAACATCAATAAAAGTAGAAACAAATGGAGTAGATTATGGATTACCAGAAACACTAACACCATTTGATTACATGAGTTGGTTATATCGACAATACGGATTAGATCCAAGCACACTAACATCAAAATAGAGGGATTTGGGGGACGGTCCTAAAAATCCCTAAAAACAGGGATTTAGGGACGGACCTTAGTTTATTAAATAAATAAAAAAGAGTAATATTTTTTAGATAAAAAAATGGTTGAATTTTTTGACGGAAATTTTTGAATAAAAATTATTGAAAAAGGTTGACAAATGGGGTAGAAATTAGGTATAATATTAACTGTGCTTAACTTATAACTGTGCACGTAAACAATGGTGGATGTAGCGTAGTTGGTTAACGCGCCAGTTTGTGGCACTGGAGACCGTGGGTTCGAGTCCCATCTTCCACCCCATTATATATTGGGCTGTAGCCAAGCGGTAAGGCACCAGACTTTGACTCTGGCATGCGCTAGTTCGAATCTAGCCAGCCCAGCCAATGAAAATAACAACTTTCAAGAAATTGAGAGTTGTTATTTTTTATATTTTTGATAGTGAATTATCTGAAAAACACATAATAGTTGCAAGTTCAAATGCAGGAGAGATTGGACATTGTATTAAAGATAAAAAAACAGTTAAAGAAAAGTTTATAAAATTTTTTAGAAACTATTGACTTGGAGTAGACTCTAGAATGTAAAATATAAGAAATCAAACAATAAGGAGGAGTAATACCATTCTGTACATCATCATCATCAGGTTTAGGACAAAGTGGAGATTTACTAGCTGAAGAAGCAAATGGTGGAAACTGGCTAGAAGGACAACGTTTCAGATCTAACCCATCAGATTCAGATATTAACACATGGACAGATAGTTTAATGCAATAATGTAGATAACGTAGATAATGTAAAAAATAGTGCTAATTGTAGTTCAAGCAATTAGCACATACATCCCCTTTTTTCAGGAATTATTCTATAATTTTAGGATTATAGGATAATTCTTCTTTTTATTTTATATTTTTTCTGTAATTATTACCCCATTCAACCATTGAATCCAAAATAGGTTTTAAACTTAAACCAGTATCAGTCAAAGAATATTCAACCCTTGGTGGAACTTCAGGATAAACTTTCCTTTTAACAAGTCCAGAAGCCTCCATTTCACGTAATTTATTAGTTAAAACTTTTTGAGTAATATTATTTAAAGATTTTTTCAATTCACCAAATCTTTTAGTTCCAGTAAGTAAATCTCTAATAATTAAAATCTTCCATTTATCTCCTATAAGCCCAACAGTTAATTCAACAGGGCAAGCAGGTAATTCCTTTTTCATATGAACCCCTCCAATTTAGTAAAATTATAGCAAAAATAAATCTAAATGTAAAGTATAAAATATTTGAATATCAACAAAAGTATAAAAAACATACTTTGTATAATAAAGAATATAAGTTCAAAATAAAAACTTAAAAATTTTTTGCCTCATGAACATAAGCAAAATGAATAAAAGTGTCTTATAGGAAACTAGATTACAAAAAAGTGCCTACTTTACAAAGTGAAAAAACCTTTGTAGAATAATTACAGAAAATGAAATTTGAAGGTAGCTACTTAGATTTCAAATATATTAATTATAATAATGTAAAAATATATTTTTAAATTTAGGAGGAATTAGTTATGGATAAAAAAAGAATTGATTTAAAAAAAGGATATATGGAAGTATTTGATTTTGGAGAAATAAAATTACATGCTTATCAAACAAATGATGTAATGAGAGATGAAAACTATATATTAGAAAATAAAGAAAATTTATTATTAGTAGAATTTCCAGCATTTAAAGAAAATTTAGAAGAATTTAAAAGTTATGTAGAAGGTTTAGAAAAAAATATAGTAGGAAAAGTATTTTCAGACCATCCAAATGGAGGAACATACTTTAAAGAAATTCCAGCTTATGCATCAGAAGGAACTATTAAATCTATAAAAGAAGGAACAATAAATGGATTAGTAACAGGCTTTATAAAAACATTTGGAGCAGACTTTGTGGCTAGATACCATGAAATAACAAATATATTAAAAGATTCATCTGTAAATATTGGAGGATTCCAATTAAATATCACATATCATGATGAAGATATAGAAATAGAATTTCCACAAATAAATTCAGTATATACACACATGTTAGGTCATGATTGTCATTCAATAGTAGCTGGAGAGGCCCACGCAAATGTTATAATAGACCAATTAAAAGGATATAAAGAAAAAGAATATAATTTAATATTATCTAGTCATTATACACCAGAAAACTTAAGTGATGTAGATACAAAGATAGCATACTTAGAAGATTTAAAAGTAATTGCAAAAAAAAGTAATGGAAAAGAAGATTTTATAAATAATGTTAAATCAAAATATCCTAATTATTCAGGATTAAATTATTTAGATATGACAGCAGGTTTCTTCTTCCCAGAAGGATAATCTCCATTTGGGGGGCACTTTTATAAATTAGGGAGGCATATTTTGGAAAAGTTAGATTTTTTAATAAAATATTTATTAGAAGAAAATAAAAAAGTAAAAGCAGAAAAAATTCCAGAAGATAATATATCTAAAAAAAGATTATATAGGTCTTTATGCAATATAAGGGATGTAAAGCCAATATCTGAAAAATATTTAAAAGCTGAAAATGAATATTTGCAGAGTGAATTGAAAAATAAGAAAATAACAGATGTAAAAGATATAGAAGTTTTAGGAAAAGACTTTCCAGAAAATAAAATTTCTTTATGTCAAGGAGATATTACAACATTAAAAATAGAAGCAATTGTAAATGCAGCCAATTCTGGAGGAGTTCGGCTGCTTCATTCCATGTCATAATTGTATTGATAACAATATCCACTCTGCAAGTGGGATTAGTTTAAGAATTGAATGTGGCAACGAAATGGAAAAAATAGGAGTATTAGAAACAGGAAAAGCATTTATAACCAAAGGATATAATTTGCCATCTAAATATATAATTCATACAGTTGGACCAATTATATATGATTTTGTTACTGAAGATAAAGAAAAAGATTTATCTAATTGCTATATTAATTCATTAGAACTAGCTAAAAAGCACAATATTAGAACAATTGCGTTTCCGTGTATTTCAACAGGAGAATTTCATTTTCCAAAACAATTAGCAAGTGAGATTGCAATAAAAAGTGTTAGGGAGTTCTTGAATAAAAATAAGGATTGTTTTGATAAAATTGTATTTAATGTGTTTACAAATGAAGATTATGAGATTTATACGCAAAATCTAGAGGAGTGAAAACAAAATGGAAAATTATTGTCAAAGAATATCAAAAGTAAAAGAATTAATAAAAAATGCTGATTATATATTAATTGGAGCAGGAGCTGGACTTTCAACAGCAGCAGGGTTAGAATATGCAGGAGAAAGTTTTGAAAAAAATTATAAAGAATTTATAGAAAAATATGGCTTTCAAGATTTGTATTCAGCATCTTTTTACAATTTTAATACACAAGAAGAAAAGTGGGCCTTTTTTGCTAAAATGATACAATTAAATAGATTTAATAAAAATCCTCTAAAACTCTACCAAGATATATTTTCTTTACTTAAGGAAAAAGAATATTTTGTAATTACAACAAATGTAGATGGACAATTTGAAAAAGCAGGAGTTGAAAAAGAAAAAGTGTTTGAAATACAAGGAGATTATGCATATCTTCAATGTGAAAATGCATGTCATGACAAATTATATTACAATTACGACTTAGTAAATGAATGGCTAAAAAACACAAAGGACTGCAAAATACCAAGTAATCTTGTTCCAAAATGTCCAGTATGCCATGGAAACATGGATATGAATTTAAGAAAAGATGCAAATTTTGTTCAAGATGAAAATTGGTATAATAAAGCAAAAGCATACGAACAATTTTTAGATAAATCCGAAGATAAAAATCTATTATTACTAGAAATCGGAGTTGGATTTAATACTCCACGGAATCATTAGATTTCCATTTGAACAAATGGTGTATAATAATATAAATACAAATTTAGTTAAAATTAATAAAGATTATGCTTTTGCAAGTAAAGAAATAGAAAACAAAACAATTCTATTTGACGAAGATACAAATAAAATAATAAAAGATTTAGGAGTAGAACAATGATAATAAATACAGGCTGTAGAACAGATATACCAGCATTTTATCCGAAATGGCTAATAAATAGAATAAAAGAAGGATATGTAATGGTAAGAAATCCATACAATCCAAGTCAAGTAACAAAATACAGTTTAAGTCCAGATGTAGTAGATTGTCTAGCATTTTGTACAAAAAATCCAGAACCAATTTTAAAATATTTAAGTGAACTAGATATATATAAACAATTTTGGTTTGTTACAATTACACCATATGGAAAAGACATAGAGCCAAACGTACCAAATAAAGAAAAAGTAATAGAAAGTTTTAAAAAACTATCAAAACATGTAGGAATAAACTCTATTGGTTGGAGATATGATCCTATTTTTCTAAATGATGAATTTACAGTAAATAAACATATAGAGATGTTTAGAAAATTTGCAAAAGAGCTAAAAGGATATACTAAAGAATGCACTATCAGTTTTTTAGATTTATATGAAAAAGTAAAAAGAAATGCACCTAATGTAAAACCACCTACAAAAGAAGAACAAAAAGAGATAGCAAAAGAATTTGTGAAAATAGGTAAAGAAAATGATATGGTAATTCATGGCTGTTGTGAAGGAATATTTTTATCAGCATATGGAGTGGATTGTAGTGGGTGCATGAGTAAAGAAATAGTAGAAAAAAGCATAGGTTTAAAATTAAGTCCTCCTAAAAGAAAGAATATAAGAGAAGGATGCAATTGTTTAATGGGAAATGATATTGGTACATATGACAGTTGCGGACATTTGTGTAAATATTGCTATGCAAATGCTAATGAAAGATTAGTTAAAGAAAATATGAAAAAACATATAGAAACTTCTCCATTTCTAATTGGAAAAGAAGAGCCTGAAGACAAGGTGACAGAAGCAAAACAAAAATCTTGGATAATAGATGATAGACAAATAACACTTTTTAATTAAAATTCTAATTGTAAATCAAAGTAAAAAGTGATAATATTTAAATATAAAATGAGTAGAGGAGGAATTTGTGCTAACAATATGGTAGTAGCATTAAATATAACAGAAAGCCATAAAACAAGCAAAAATGTAAAAGAAAGAGGAGCTTTCACATTAAGTATTGCTGATGTAGACCACTTAGAAGAATCAGACTTTTTTGGAACAGCATCAGGAAATAATATGGAAAATAAATTTGAAAGAACAGGAATGCATGCAGTAAAAAGTTCAAGAGTAGATGCACCAATAATTGAAGAATATCCTTTAACTTTAGAATGTAAAGTAGTAGAGCTTCAAAATGAGCCTTATGGATTTAGAGTATTGGGAGAAATAGTAAATGTTGTAGCAGATGAAAATGTTTTAGATGATAATGGAAAAGTTGATCCTAGTAAATTAAATGCTTTTGTGTTTGACCAATTCCAAAAGGGATATTATGAGATAGGTAAAAAAGTTGGAACTGCTTGGAAAAGTGGAAAAAAATTTATGGATAAATAAATAAAAAAGATAGTTATAAAATTAGAAATAATTTTATTTTCTATCTTTTTTATTATCAGTTAGATTTTAATTTGATTTTTTAATTCATCTAAAAACTTTTGAGAAGATTTTGAGAAAACCTGATATTTTTTCCAAACAAGTATTAAACTAGATTTTTTACTATTCTTCAAAGGTCTAAAACATAAATCACTATCTTCTCCAGTATTAACCAACTTATCAAGAGTAATAGCACAACCTACACCCTCATCCACCATTAAAGCAGCATTAAAAATAAGATTATAAGTAGAAATTATATTCAATTTATTAAAATCAGAACCAATCCAGTTAGAAAGTTCGTTTTCCATAAAAACCTGTCTTGAACAAATTAATGGAATATTTAAAAGATCATTCGGTTCTATAAAATCTTTTTTAGATAATGGGTTATCTTTTCTCATCAAAAGTCCCCAAGTATCACTAAATGGTAGATGTATATATTCATATTTTGTTACATCTACAGGTTCTATTAAAATTCCAAAATCAAGAAGACCTTTATCTAGTTTTTCAGTAACATCTTGGGCATTTCCACTAAAAAGATTATAATGAATATTTGGATAATTATTATTTAATTCTTTTATAGTTTTTGCTATAATTCTCATTCCTTCAGTCTCTCCACCACCAATAAAAACTTCACCAGAAATATCATTATCAACACTTATAAATTCAGCTTCTGTCTTATCAACTAAATCGACGATTTCTTGAGCTCTCTTTCGTAAAAGAATACCATCATCTGTTAAAGTTATTTTCCTATTTTCTCTAACAAAAAGCTTTTTACCAAGTTCTTCTTCTATATTCATAATAACCTTAGAAAGTCCAGGCTGGCTGATATGAAGAAATTCGCTTGCTTTAGTTATACTTTCTTCTCTTGCTACTGCAAGAAAATATCTATATTCTCTAAGTTCCATGAATATCCCACCTTTAATAATCATATTATATTATTTTTTCACATAACTGTCAATTATGAATAAGTATAACAAATAAGTATTTGTCAAGTGAAAAATCCTGATTTATAATATAAATTAGAAAAGAGGAAAAAGGATGAGAGGAGAACAAAATTTAAAAGAAGCAATTATACAAAATTTAAAAGATGCAGGTTGTAATAAAAAGATGATAGAAGAATTTGTAGGCTTATTTTCTACAAACAATAAGAATGAAATGTTAAATTTATTAGCAAAATATAGAAGAGAGTTATTAGAAAAAATACATAAAAATCAAAAAGAATTAGATGACTTAGATTATTTAATAATAGAACTAAAAAATAATAATCATAAAAACATTTAGGGATAGGTGATGCTATGAAAAGAAAGAAAATAATAATTATTACAATAATTTTAATTATATTAATTATCTTTTTATTATTTCTACTCAATAGCTATTTAAAAAGCATAAAAGATAATGAAAATCTAGTTCAAAACATAACCACAAATACAGACAATAGTAATATATTAACAAATGAAAACTCTGAAAATAAAGAAAGTTTAAATATTAATAATGAAATAGCGAGTAATTTAGAAAATAAAAATGAAGGAGGAGAAGAAAGTATGAAATTGAATATTAAAGTTGGAGATAAAAATTTCACAGCGACATTAGAAAGTAATAATACAACAAAAAGTTTATTAGAGAAATTACCATTAACAATAAATATGAGTGAATTGCATGGAAATGAAAAATACTATTATTTTGATGAAAGTTTACCTACAAATAGCCAAAGAATAGGAAATATCAATACAGGTGATTTAATGCTATATGGATTAGATTGCTTAGTACTATTCTATAAAAGTTTTTCAACATCTTATAGTTATACAAGATTAGGTCATATAGATAATCCACAAGGATTAGCAGATGCAGTTGGAAACGGAAATATAACAGTAACATTTGAAGTAGCAAATTAAAATTATAAAAACGTTGACTTAGAGTAAACTCTAAATGATAAACTAAAAATATATTATAAGAAAGAAGGTATAATTATGGAAGAAAAATTAAATTTGACACAAGAATGGGATAAAACATTCCCAAAAAGTGAGAAAGTAAATCATAGAAAGGTAACATTTCATAATCGTTATGGAATAACA